>NZ_WBKS01000008.1:0-89597 GCF_008868145.1 Micromonospora sp. AMSO1212t | reverse complement strand
GTCGTGGGCGGCGGGTTGCCGCCGCCGCCGAAGATCACGTCACTGCAGAGGTAGTACGGCTGGTCGAGGTGGGACGCCTGCCAGATGGTGTAGACGACGTGCCGCCCGGTGCGGTTGCCCGCGTTCACCTGCGCCTCGTAGAGCCCGGTGGTCGGGTAGCTGCCGGTGCGGAGCACCAGCTCGAGGCTGTTCCAGGTCAAGGGCTGGGTGGTCGGGTCGAAACCCTGCTTGGTGATGTAGATCAACATGTAGTCGGCGCCGTGCCGGGCGCCGTCGGTCAGCGTCAGGGTGAAGTTGTTCGGCATCGGCTTCGCGGTCCACGCGCCGACCGCGTCGAGCGAGGCGTACAGGCCGTTCTGGGTGCGGCCGCCGCTGCACAGTTGTCCGTCCGGCACGGCGGCCTGGTGGTTGCCGCCGACGTTCTCGCGGTACAGGCCGTTCCAGTTCCACATGGTGTTCGGGTTGGCCTGCCACGCCTGCCAGCACATCGGGTCGGTCTGGGCCATCGTGGGGTTGAGGTGGTCGGAACCCCAGCGCTCGTAACATCCGTAGTTGCGTGACGGCGGGTTGGTGACCGATCCGTGCGCCGAGGCCGGACCGGCCTGGTTGACGGCGACCATCGTGAACGAGGCGACGAGAACTGCGACCGCGCCCAGTCCCAGACGGCGTGCTGTCCGTGAGATTTTCATGATGCTCCAGTGGATGCGCCGGCGCCCAGTGGCCCTCGCTGGGTGCCCACCCCGGAGAAGGTGACGCCGATCGATTCAAGCCGTCCCAGGGGTGGACGGCACTGCTGCCCAGCAGCGCTTGGCGACTCCCAACCACGATGTTAGTAAAGACGGCCGTCAATGTAAATCGCCCACGAGCCGGGCGGCGCCGCCGGGCCGCGCTCGGCCGAAGGGCGCGACCCGGCCCGGGTCAGACCGCGAGGGCCGCGCGCACCTCCCGCTCCGCCGTCACTCCCCCGTCGCCGTGCGAGGTGACCCGGCCGGATTCGAGGACGTGGTAGCGGTTCGCCACCCGCAGCGCGAACCCGAGGTGCTGCTCGACGAGCAGCACGCTGAAGCCGGACTGCCGGGTCAGCTCGACGATCCGCTCCTGGATCTCGGCGACCACCGACGGCTGGATGCCCTCGGTCGGCTCGTCGAGCATGAGCAGCCGCGGCCGGGTGATCAACGCGCGGGCGATGGCGAGTTGCTGACGTTGACCACCGGAGAGCAGCCCGGCCCGCCGCCGCAGCAGCGGACGCAGCGCCGGGAACAGGTCCAGCACCTCCGCCGTCGCCACCGCGCCGTCGCGCCGGGCGTCGGCGACGAGGCGCAGGTTCTCCGCCGCCGTCAGGTGCGGGAAGCACTGCTGGCCCTGCGGGACGTACGCCATGCCGCGCGCCACCCGCTCGTGCGGCGCCAGACGGGTGACGTCCTCGCCGTCCAGCTCGACGGTGCCGGCGGTCGGGCGCAGCAGGCCCGCCGCGACCCGCAGCAGGGTGCTCTTACCGGCGCCGTTGTGCCCGAGCACCACGGCCACCCCGTCGGGCGGGACGGCGAGGTCCACGCCGTGCAGCACCCGGGAACGCCCGTATCCGGCGTGCACCCCGCGCAGGGTCAGCATCATGCCTCCAGACCGCTGGGGACCGACCCGGCGTCGACCGGGTGGCCGAGGTAGACCTCCTGCACGCGCGGGTCCGCCTGGACCTGCGCCACAGTGCCCTCGCTGAGCACCTTCCCCGCGTGCAGCACGGTGACGCTGCGCGCGAAGCGACGCAGGAAGTCCATGTCGTGCTCGATCACCACAACCGTGCGGTCCCGGCTCACCGTCTCCAGCAGCGCGCCCGTGGCGTCGCGCTCCTCGTGACTCATTCCCGCGACCGGCTCGTCGAGCAGCAGCAGCCGCGCGTCCTGCACCAGCAGCATGCCGATCTCCAGCCACTGCTTCTGGCCGTGCGCGAGCGTGCCGGCGAGCTGGTCGGCCCGGCCGGTCAGCCCGATGGTCTCCAGCGCGGCGGCCACCTCGTCGGGGATCCCGCGCCGGCGCCGGGCCAGGGTGGCCCAGCTCCGGCGGGCGCCCGCGGCGATGTCGAGGTTCTGCACGACCGACAGCTCCTCGAAGATCGTCGACGTCTGGAACGTCCGGCCGATGCCGAGCCGGCTGATCCGGTGCACCGGGCGACCCAGCAGCTCCTGGTCTCCGAAGCACGCCGAGCCGGTGGCCCGCACCAGACCGGTGATCGCGTCGACCAGGGTGGTCTTGCCGGCACCGTTCGGCCCGATCAGGAACCGGATGTCACCGGCGGGCACCTCCAGCGAGACGCCGTCGACGGCGGTGAAGCCGTCGAAGCTGACCCGCACGTCACGGACGGACAGCCCGTCCAGTCGGTCGTCGCTCATCGGTGCGCCTCCGCCCGCGAGGCACGTCGTCGGGCCGGCGCCGGCCGGCCGCGCCGGCTCTGCTCCGGGCCGGCGTCGCGGCGGCGGGCCAGCGCCCACAGCGACGCCAGGCCGCCGGGAAGGAACGCCACCACCACCACGAAGAGCAGACCCTGCAGGTACGTCCAGGTGCCCGGGAAACGTTCGGAGAGGGCGGTACGTGCCCAGGCGACCGCCACCGCGCCGAGCACCGGCCCGAGCAGCGTGGCCCGGCCGCCCACCGCCACACCGATGACGAACTCGATCGACGGGACGATGCCGATGAGGGCGGGCGAGATGATGCCCACCGCCGGCACGAACAGCGCGCCGGCGAGGCCCGCCATACCCGCCGCCACCACGTAGGCGACGAGCTTGACCGACGCCGGGTCGTAGCCGAGGAAACGGACCCGCTCCTCGCTGTCACGCACCGCCACGAGCAGTTCCCCGTACCGGCTGTGGACGATCTGGCGGGCCAGCGCGAGCAGCGCGAGCAGGACACCGGCGATGATGAAGTAGACCATCCGCTGGTTGACCGGGTCGTCCAGGTCGTAACCGAAGAAGCCCTCGATGTCGGTGAGCCCGTTGGTGCCGCCTGTGGTGCCCTGCTGGCCGATCAACAGGATCACCATGGCGGCGGCGAGCGCCTGGCTGAGGATGGCGAAGTACGCGCCCCGCACCCGGCGGCGGAACACCAGCGAGCCGAGCCCGAAGGCGACGGCCATCGGCAGCAGCACCGTGGCCGGCAGCGCGAACCACGGGCTGGCGAACGGCCGCCACCAGACTGGCAGTTCGTCGAGCTGCCCGTACAGCTGCATGAAGTCGGGCATCCCACCGGGACCCGCGTCGGCGAGCTTGAGGTGCATGGCCATCGCGTAGCCGCCCAGGCCGAAGAAGACGCCCTGGCCGAGGGTGAGCATGCCGCCGCGCCCCCAGGCGATGCCGATGCCGACGGCCACCATGGCGACGCAGAGGTACTTGGCGAGCAGGGCCAGCCGGAAGTCCGACAGCGCCAGCGGCGCGACGGCGAACAGCAGCGCCGCGCCGAACGCGAACCCCGCCGCAGCACGCAGCCGGGACCGGCCACCGGACCGGCTCGCAGGCGCGATGCCGGCCGGGGCCGGTGCGTCGGCGGTGCTCGGTGGCGCCGGTGTCACGGCGGTCATGCGAGGCTCCTGGTCCGCAGGGTGAACAGGCCCTGTGGCCGCCACTGGAGGAACGCGACGATCGCCACGAAGACGATCACCTTGGCGACGCTGAGGGTCGTGAGGTACTCCCCGGTGGCCTGGAGGACCCCGAGGGCGAAGGCGACGATCACGCTGCCCTTGAGCTGACCGATCCCGCCGACCACGACGACCAGGAAGGCGTCGATGATCAGGTTGGTGCCCATGGTCGGGCCGATCGGGCCGAGAAGGGTGAGCGCCACCCCGGCGAGCCCGGCCAGGCCCGAGCCGAGAAAGAAGGTCGTGCGGTCGACCCGGGCGGTGGGGACGCCGGACACCGCGGCGAGGTCGCGGTTCTGCACGACCGCGCGGATCCGGCGCCCCAACGGGGTGAACCGCAGCGCCAGGGTGAGGGCGGCGACGGCGGCGAGGGCCAGGGCCAGGATGAACAGCCGGTTGTTGGCGACCGTCAGCCCGCCGGGCAGGGCCACGTTGCCGGTGAGCAGGTCGGGCGCGCGGGTCTGCACGTTCGGACTGCCGAAGACGTCCCGGGCGAGCTGTTGCAGCATCAGGGACACGCCCCAGGTGACCAGCAGGGTGTCCAGGGGACGGGCGTAGAGCCGGCGGATCAGCAGGATCTCCAGCAGCACCCCCATCGTGCCGGCGACCACGAACGCCACCGGCAGCGCGACCAGCAGCGACAGGCCGGCGCCGGTGATGCTCTGTTGCAGCACGTACGTGGTGTAGGCGCCGGCCATGATGAACTCGCCGTGCGCCATGTTGATGACGTTCATCTGGCCGAAGGTCAGCGCCAGTCCGAGCGCGATGAGCAGCAGCACCGCGCCGATGCTGATGCCGGTGAAGAGTTGACCGAAGAGGACTGTCACGGTGGGTACTCCCGTACTGCTGGTCGGGGGCCCGGGCGGGGCGCGTCGTCGCGGTGCCCGCCCGGGGCCGGCGTCGTCAGCTCAGGCCGCTCGCCCACGGATAGGTCTTGAGGTACGGGTCCGGCGCGATCGGCTTGCCGGAGTTCCACACCTCGGTGATCAGGCCGTCCGCACCGACCTTGCCGATGCGGGCGGTCTTGGCGATGTGCTGGGTCTTGCCGTCGACGGTGACCAGGCCCTCCGGCGCGTCGAAGGTGATTCCGTCGGAGGCGCCGCGGACCTTCTCGACGTCGAACGCGCCGGCCTTCTCGACCATCGCCTTCCACAGGTGGACGCTGACGTAGGCGGCTTCCATCGGGTCGCTCGTCGGCTTGTCCGCGCCGTACTTCGCCTTGTACGCGGCCACGAACTTGTTGTTCGCCGCGCCGGGTGTGGTCTGGTAGTAGTTCCAGGCGGTCAGCTGGCCCTCCAGGTACTGGGTGCCGATGCCCTTGACCTCCTCCTCGGCGATGGACACCGACACCACAGGCATCGCGGCGGCGGTCAGGCCGGCCGACTTGTACTCCTTGAAGAACGCCACGTTGCTGTCGCCGTTGAGGGTGTTGAAGACCGCCTTCGCGCCGGACGACTTGACCTTGTTGACGATCGTGCCGAATTCGGTGGACCCGAGCGGCGCGTAGTCCTCGCCGACCACTGTCATCCCGTTCGCCGCCGCGTACGCCTTGATGATTTTGTTGGCCGTGCGCGGGAAGACGTAGTCGCTGCCGACCAGGTAGACCGATTTCGTTCCCTGGGCCTTGAGGTAGTCGAGGCCGGGGACGATCTGCTGGTTGGTCGTCGCGCCGGTGTAGAAGATGTAGGGCGACTGTTCCAGACCCTCGTACTGCACCGGGTAGAACAGCAGCGCCTTGTTCTTCTCGAACACCGGCTTGACCGCCTTGCGGCTGGCCGACGTCCAGCAGCCGAAAACGGCTGCCACCCGGTCCTCGGAGAGGAGCTTCTCGGCCTTTTCCGCGAAGGTGGGCCAGTCCGAGGCGCCGTCCTCGCCGATCGGCTGGATCTTCTTGCCGAGGACGCCGCCGGCCGCGTTGATCTCCTCGACGGCGAGCATGATGGAGTCGCGGACGGTGACCTCGCTGATCGCCATGGTGCCGGAGAGCGAGTTGAG
Source organism: Micromonospora sp. AMSO1212t (assembly GCF_008868145.1). Taxonomy (NCBI): domain Bacteria; kingdom Bacillati; phylum Actinomycetota; class Actinomycetes; order Micromonosporales; family Micromonosporaceae; genus Micromonospora; species Micromonospora sp. AMSO1212t. The sequence goes on along the minus strand of NZ_WBKS01000008.1, from coordinate 83,977 downwards.
CAGGCCCACCTTGACGGTGTCGCCGGAGACGTCGGCGGTGATGCCGGCCGCGCCGCCCTCGTCACTGGTCTTGCTGCCGCACGCGGTCATGGCCGCCGCGGCGACGAAAGTCATGGCACCCGCCAGGATGCGGCGGCCCCAAAGAACTGACATCTATTCTCCCTGCGGTGCACTCAAGTAGCGAAAGGACGGCCGGTGCGGTCCGGTGGAGTTGGCGATGCCAAGGTCGACGGGTGGACGTCGCCCATGGTCATCGCATCGGTTACGGGCACGCAAAGCGTTGACCGGCATGATTGCGCGGACGTTTCCCAGTCCTTAATTGACTGTTTCCCACGCACGTGGAGAGAACGCATGCCACAACGGCTGACACCGTCGCACGTAAGACGGTTTCAGCCGTGACTGATTCGGTGAAAAATTACCACCACAATGGTCGGCGGACAGATTCCGCCGACGGTGGACAGACATTCGCGGTATCCACCCTCCGGGGTAGATACTTCACGCAGGAAGCATCTTAGGGCCGGGCCGGGTGGACGTGTCAAGGGTCTGCACCGGGCGGTCAGAGCTGGGCGAGCACTGTGAAGTCGAGACCGTCGGCCTCGGCGAGGTAGATCCGCTGGCGCACGTGCCGTCGACGCAGCTGAAGCCGACCGCGCGGCCCGTGGTACGCCACCGTGTCGGCAGCCGTCTCGATCGCCCGTACGTCGAGGGTGCGGGCCTGCCCGATCAGGGCGGCGAGCAGCATAACGCCCTCGTAACAGGACTCCCCCAGGCTGCCCAGCGGCGGCGCATCCACCCCGAACCGGCGGGCGAACTCGCCGTGGAAGTCGAGGTTCTCCTGCGTCACGAGGCCGGCGAAGAAGCCCGCCGTGCTGTAGAGCCGCCGTGTCGCGCCCACCCCGCTGGCCAGCAGCATGTTCTCGTCCATCAGCGTGCTCAGCCGCAGGCAACGCTGGTCCATCGCGGCACGCGCGAACGCCCGGTTGAACCGCACCGCGTCCGCGCCGACGAGCAGCATCACCACGGCGTCGGCGTCGCTGCGCTCGATCCGGCGCAACACGTCGTCGAAGTCGTGCGTCTCCAACGGCAGGAACGCCTGCCCCACCACGCGACCACCGCCGCGCAGCGCGTACCGCTGGGCCGCCCGCGCGGTGCGCCGGGGCCACACGTAGTCGTTGCCGACCACGAACCAGCGGCGCACGCCCTGCTCCCCCGCGAGCAGCCGCATCGCGGGCCACAGCTGGGCGTCCGGCGTCTCGCTGGTCAGATAGACCCCCTCGGTACGCTCACCGCCCTCGTACAGGGCGGTGTAGACGTACGGCACGCGGCCCGCGACCCGGGGCGCGAGCGCCTGCCGCACCGAGGAGATGTGCCAACCGGTCACGCCCTGCACGGCGCCCACCGACACCAGCGCCTCCACCTGGGCGGCCACCTCGGACGGCGGGGCCCCACCGTCGACCGGCACCAGCCGCACCTCGCGGCCCAGCACCCCGCCACCGGCGTTGATCTCTTCGACCGCGAGCTGGGCGCAGAGTTCGCAGGCCGGGCCGAACATTCCGGCCGGCCCGCGCATCGGGTACACCAGCGCGATGCTGACCACGGCCCGATCGACTGTGAGCCACGGCGGTGCCGGCGCGGACATGAGCCCATGATTGCCCGGCCGACGTGGGAAAACCACAGCTCTCCACGGACCGGGACGAGTCGCTACCATGGCAGGGCCACCGGCCCAGGGAGTTCCATGTCAGACGTGCCCGGGGCGCCAGCCGATCTGCTGCGCTCGCTCACCCGCGCCGAACGGCTGCTGTCCCGCCGGTTGGCCGCCGTGCTGGCCGACGACGACCTGACCACCGAGGCGTGGCGGGTGCTCTGCCTGCTCGCCGACGGTCAGGGCCATCCGATGAGCGAGGTGTCCGCCGAGGCGTCGTTGCCGCCGGGGACCCTCACCAAGCTGGTCGACCAGCTCGTCGACCGTAACCTGGTGTTCCGGCGGATCGACCCGCTGGACCGCCGGCGTATCCGGGCCTACCTGACCACCCGGGGCCGCCGCGAGCACGCCCGACTCGACGAGCGAGTCCGGACCAGCCTCGCCGAGGCGGGCGTACCGGTCGACACCGCCCTGCTCGACCATCTCGCCGACCTGATCGCCCGACTCGATCCGGCGGGTCGCCGCGACCACGTCCAGGCGGCCGGCCCTCGCCGCTGACCCGCTTCACTCCACCTTGGTCAACAGCGGCTCGACCTCCACGTCGAGGTGGGTGCGCAGCGTGTGCGCGTCGGGAGCGGTGGCGGTCCACAGTGTCGCCGGACCACCTGCCAGGGGCAGCCGGGCGACGGTGCCCTCGACCGCCGCCGTCTCGTGGGGATGCGACGGGTCCACCACCAGCAGCGACCCGGTGGCCGGCGCGCCGCCGAGCACCGCGGGGCCGGCCCAGCCGGGCGCGCCCGGTCCCACGGCCAGTGACTGGCGCAGCAGCGGCCTGCCGTCGTAGTCGACCCGGGTGTGTACGACCGCGCCGCCCGGCGCCTCGCCGTACCGGCCACAGATCACCTCGTCGCGCCAGGTCAGCCTCGCCCCGGCGGCCAGCTTCACATGGGACTCGGTGAGATGCGCGCAGCCGGCCGCCGCGACCAGTTGCTCGGGCAGCCAGTGCAGTGCGCCGCCGTCGTGCACCACGGCGCGGACCGCCATCCGTGACACGACGTCGGGCCGGCCGGGCAGGGCGACCGAGGCGGCGACGGTGTGTACCCGCACCGCCGCCCCCGCTCCCACGTCGATCTCCAGCCGCAGGTCGTCGCCGGCGAGCGGGCCGGCCGCACCGCCGACGACGTACACGGTCGCGACACGACCGCTGCCGGGCGTCTGTCGCAGCAGCAGCGGCGTCTCACCGCGCAGCTCGGCGAGGACCGTGCCACCCCGGCCGTCGGCCCGGGCCACCAGCCGGGCGTACGCGCGCATCAGGCCGGGCCGACCCGCGTGGTGACCGGGTGCACTGCCGCATGGTGGGCCAGTTCGTGGCGGATCCAGTCGGCGACCCGCCCCGCCGCCGGGTCGCCGACGATCGACAGGAACACGGTCGGCAGGTCGCCGCGGCGGGCCCGCGCGTCCCGGTCCATGACGGCCAGGTCCGCGCCCACCATGGGGGCCAGATCGGTCTTGTTGATCACGAGCAGGTCGGCGGACGTCACCCCCGGTCCACCCTTGCGCGGCACCTTGTCCCCGCCGGCCACGTCGACCACGAATATCTGCCGGTCCACCAGGCCTCGGCTGAAGGTGGCGGTCAGGTTGTCCCCGCCGCTCTCGACCAGCACCAGGTCCAGCGGGCCGACCGCCTCGGCCAGCTCGTCCACGGCGTCGAGGTTGGCCCCGATGTCGTCCCGGATGGCGGTGTGCGGGCAGCAACCGGTCTCCACGGCGCGGATCCGGCTCGGGTCCAGCACGCCGGCCCGCTTGAGGAAGTCGGCGTCCTCGGTCGTGTAGATGTCGTTGGTGACCACGCCGAGTCGCAGCTCGCCGGCGAACGCCCGGCACAGGGCCGCCACCAGGGCGGTCTTGCCGGACCCGACCGGCCCGCCGATGCCGACGCGCAGCGCCCGGCCGGCCTGCGCCAGCGGCGGATGCGGGTCCACCCCCGGTTCGGGGTGGGTGTGCGGAACGGTCTCGTCGTGCGGGGCAGGATTCCGGCCGGCAGTGGGCGCAGCGGCCGGCACAACGGTGTCAGGACGCAAAGAGACGCACCTCCCAGGTGGCATGAGCTTCGGCGTGGATGTCGGCAAGAGGGGCGGCTGCCGCGGGCAGCCGCTCGGGTGGGTCGTCGGCCGCCCGGGCCGCCGCGGCGGCGGTGCCGTCGCACCGGGAGGCGAGACCGACCAGCAGGGCCTGGACCTGGTACGGGTCGAGGCCGAGCAGGCGTACGGCCGCACTGGCCGCACCGGTCACCGTCCCGTGGACGGCGGCCGCGGCGGTCTCGGCGCGGCTCAGGCCGGCGGCGGCGCAGAGCAGCCCGAGCACCAGCGGCTGGTGCGCTCCGCCAGGTGTGGAGGGCAGGTCGTCGAAGGACGCCTCCGGCCAGATGGCCCGGCCCGCGCGCAGCAGAGCCCGTCCCTGGCGACGGGACACCATGCGCAGCGCCGGTGCCGCCGTCCGGGCGTCCAGCTCCGCGTCGAGCAACGCCAGCGTGGACCCGCGTACGGCGGAACCGGCCGAGGTCACCGCCCGGTGCGCCGCCGCCGCGAACGCCGCACCGACCAGCCCGGCGGTGGCCAGCCGACCGACCAGGAACGCCTCCAACGAGGCCAGGTCGGTGACCCGGCCGGCGGCGACGGCGGCCTCCAGGCCGCCGGAGTGGGCGTGCGCGCCGGCCGGGAAGCGACCGTCGGCCAGCAGCAGGAGCAGGCTCGACGTCGCCATCAGAACAGGAAGTACCGCTGGGCCATCGGCAGGCGTGTCACCGGGTCCGGTTCCACCACCTGACCGTCGATCCGCACGGTGAAGGTGTCCGGCTCCACCTCGATCCGCGGCATCGCGTCGTTCTCCGGCAGGTCGGCCTTGCCCCGCGAGCGCACGTCCGCGACGGGCACCACCCGTCGCCGCACGTCGAGGCGCAGCCCGGCGTCGAGAGCGGCCGGCGCGACGAACGCCAGGCTGGTGGCCGACGCCGCAGCGCCGTACGCGCCGAACATCGGGCGCGGCAGCATCGGCTGCGGCGTCGGGATGGACGCGTTGGCGTCACCCATCTGGGCGTACGCGATCATGCCGCCCTTGAGCACCAGGTGCGGTCGTACGCCGAAGAACGCCGGATCCCACAGCACCAGGTCGGCCAGCTTGCCCGGCTCGACCGAGCCGATCTCCCGGTCCAGCCCGTTCGCCATCGCCGCGCAGATGGTGTACTTCGCCACGTACCGGCGGGCCCGGTGGTTGTCGGCCGCGCCGTCGCCGGGCAGCGCGCCGACCCGCTCCTTCATGACGTGCGCGCTCTGCCAGGTTCGCAGGATCACCTCGCCCACCCGGCCCATCGCCTGCGAGTCGGAGCCGATGATGGAGATCGCACCGAGGTCGTGCAGCAGGTCCTCGGCGGCCATGGTGGACGGTCGGATGCGGCTCTCGGCGAAGGCCAGGTCCTCCGGCACGGACGGGTTGAGATGGTGGCAGACCATCAGCATGTCCAGATGCTCGGCGAGGGTGTTGGCGGTGTACGGCCGGGTCGGGTTGGTCGACGACGGCAGCACGTTGGGCTCGCCGGCCACCGTGATGATGTCCGGCGCGTGCCCGCCTCCCGCGCCCTCGGTGTGGTACGAGTGGATGGCCCGGCCGGCGATCGCCCGCAGCGTGTCGGCCACGAAACCGGCCTCGTTGAGAGTGTCGGTGTGGATGGACACCTGCACCCCGGAGGCGTCCGCCACCCGCAGGCAGGCGTCGATCGCCGCCGGTGTGGTGCCCCAGTCCTCGTGCAGCTTGAAACCGCCCGCGCCGGCGCGCAACTGCTCCCACAGCGCCTCTTGCGAGACGGTGTTGCCCTTGCCGAGCAGCAGCACGTTGACCGGCATCGTGTCCAGCGCCTCGTGCATGCGGGCCAGGTGCCAGGCGTTCGGGGTGACCGTCGTGGCCCGGGTGCCCTCGGCGGGGCCGGTGCCGCCGCCGACGAGTGTGGTGATGCCGCCGGCCAGCGCCTCGGTGACGATCTCCGGGCAGATGAAGTGCACGTGGGTGTCGACGGCGCCGGCCGTGAGGATCCGGCCGTTCCCGGCGATGACCTCGGTGGCCGGGCCGATGACCAGCTCGGGGTGGACGCCGGGCATGGTGTCCGGGTTGCCGGCCCGGCCAAGCGCCACGATCCGCCCGTCGCGCAGACCCACGTCGGCCTTGACCACACCCCAGTGGTCGAGCACCACCGCGCCGGTGACGACGGTGTCGAGCGCGCCCTCGGCGCGGGTCGCCCGCGACTGGCCCATCGACTCGCGGATCACCTTCCCGCCACCGAAGACCGCCTCGTCGCCGCCCACGCAATGGTCGGTCTCCACCTCGATCAGCAGGCTCGTGTCGGCCAGCCGCATGCGGTCGCCGGTGGTCGGCCCGTACAGGTCGATGTAGCGGTCCCGCCGCACGGCGCTCACCGCGCCGGCCCGTCGGTCGTCGGCGCCCCGCTCGCCGGCGCCCCATTCGTCGGCGCGTCTGCTTCCGGCGTGGTCGGTGGCGCTTCGTCCAGCGGCCCGGCGCACTCGCCCCGGAGGCCGGGCACGACGCGTGCGCCGCCGAGCGGGACCAGCTCGACGGTGCGGCTCACGCCCGGCTCGAACCGGACCGAGGTACCCGCCGCAACGGCGAGACGCTGACCCCAGGCGACGGCCCGGTCGAACATCAGGGCCGGGTTGGCCTCGGCGAAGTGGTAGTGCGAGCCGATCTGCACCGGACGGTCGGCGGTGTTGACAACGACCACTGTGGTCACCGGCCGACCCACGTTGATCTCGACCGGGCCGGCCGCCGGCAGGATCTCCCCGGGGATCACGGGATCGGGTGGTGCACCGTCACGAGCTTGGTACCGTCCGGGAACGTCGCCTCCACCTGCACCTCCCTCAGCAGCTCGGGGATGCCGTCCTGGACGTCCTCGCGGCCGAGCACCGTCCGGCCGGCGGACATGAGGTCGACCACCGACCGTCCGTCGCGGGCCCCTTCCAGCAGGAAGGCGACGATGATCGCGACGGCTTCGGGATAGTTGAGTCGCAGGCCGCGCTCGCGGCGGCGGCGAGCGACATCGGCCGCGACGTGGACGAGCAGGCGGTCCTGCTCGTGCGGGCTGAGGAACACGGGACTCTCCGGTGGGGATCGGCGTGGCCCGCTCGCCGTCGGCTCCGCAGGGAGCCGCGCCGGGCAGCACCACCCGGAGTACGAGCTGGAGTCACACGACCGCCGCGTCGACCGCCGACGGGGTGGCCCGGGACTCCACCGTCCCGGCCCGCGTGACGGGCACCCGGCGGTGTCGGTCGGATGCGGACCGCACCGCCCACCGCTTGAGCAGACCGTAGAGGATCGCCACCGGCGGGGGCAACAGGTTCTGGCACGCCCGCGCCGTCAACTGCCGCGCCTACGGCTTGAACGTGGGACGGTTCTGAAGCCCCCCGAGCGGCTCCTGAACCGTCCCGGCCGCCGGCTTCGGCGGCTGCTCAGCCCGCGCTTTCGGCGTCAGGACGTGTGAACAGAGCCGCTGGTTGCATAGTCGCCAGAGTCGCATCGTGCCGTTGACGTGGGTCCGTACGACGTCCACGGTGCCGTGTACGCCCGCCCGAACGCGGTGTACGACACCTCAGCGCTCACGTCCCAGCATGTCAGCCAGACGCTGTAGGCCGCGGAGGGGTACAACGAGCTACGCGTGCAACTCGCGCTGAGGTATGTCCAGGGGTTCAAATCCCTCAAGGTACGGCAGCTCGTCGAGAGCAGCGCCATATCGCTGCTGATCGTGGTAACGCTGCTGGTCCGGGTCGCCGGTTCGGCAGTTGCGGCCTCCGCACCAACGCGACGTTGGTCCGCCTGAGCTGGAGCTGCCAGGGCGGTCGCCATTGCCGCCAGCGCCATGCAGATCACGGTCATACGTCCTACGGCTCGCACCATGGTTCTTCCTTCCGGTGGTTTTTCCTACCGACCGGGCACGACAGATGTTCACGGTGGATTTCGCGCTCGATCGTCCTGCGAATCAGAACGGTCACGGTCCGGCGGAATACCGATCGCATTCTGCTTCCCTGCCCTCGTCATCACCGTAGAAGCCGCGGTGGTCGTCGCCCAGAGCCAATTCGCGGGCACCTTGACGGTGCCACTTAGGATCTCGGGACGTGGACGTGGCCGTGCGGCTGGACCGGAACGGGATCCTGGCGGGGCAGATCTACCGGCAGCTACGCGATGCCGTCCTGGACGGGCGGCTTCGCCCGGACGAGGCGCTGCCATCCAGCCGGGATCTGGCCGAGCAGCTCCAGGTTTCGCGCAACACCGTGACGACCGCCTATGAGCGGCTGGTGGCCGAGGGCTATCTGACCGGGCGACCGGGCTCCGGAACGTTCGTCAACGCCCTGCCCCTCGCAGAGCCGACCGCGCCCGTGCTGCCGTCCGGACCTCTCACGCCGCGCGCCGTGTGGCCGTCGATCCCGGTGCCGCCCGATTTCGGCGACGCACCGGAGTTCGACTTCCGGGTCGGTGCGCCCGATACGCGGCTGTTCCCGTACGCGGCCTGGCGCCGGCTCCTGGGCAACCAGTTCCGGCCGACCGCCGTCGGCACCGGGATGCCGGTTGAGCCGGCCGGCCACTTCCGACTGCGTACCCTCATCGCCCGTCATCTGGGCACGGCCCGGAGCATCAGGGCGAATCCGCAGGATGTGCTGATGACCTGCGGCGTGCAGCAGGCGCTCGACCTGGTCGGGCGGGTGCTGCTCGAACCTGGCGCCACGGCGGCGATCGAGAATCCCGGCTATGAACCCGCGAAACTCGTATGGGAAGCCCAGGGCGCCCGGGTCACCGGCGTCCCGGTCGACGAGGAGGGCCTGATCGTCGACGCGCTGCCCGCGAACGCTCGGCTCGTCTATGTGACGCCGTCCCACCAGTACCCGACCGGCGTGGCGCTGTCGCTGCGGCGGCGCGTCGAGCTGCTCGCGTGGGCCCGGCGGCATGACGCGGCCATCGTCGAGGACGACTACGACAGCGAGTTCCGCTACACCAGACAGCAGCTGGAACCATTGCACAGCCTCGACCGCAGCGGCCGGGTCCTCTACGTCGGATCGTTCTCCAAGGTTCTGCTGCCCACGCTGCGACTGGGTTTCCTGATCCATCCGCCGTCGCTACGCCACGCCCTGCACGCCGCCAAATTCGTCACCGACTGGCACACCAGCCTGCCCCTGCAGGCTGCCATGGCGGATTTCCTCGAGCAGGGCATGTTCACGCGGCACCTGCGGCGGGTCCGCCGGGTGTACCGGCAGCGCCACGAACGCATCGCGGCTGCGCTCGCCGGCCCGCTGTCGGCGTACCTCAGGGTCGTGCCGTCGGCGGCCGGCCTGCACCTGAGCGCGATGGTGCGGGGAGCCACCGCCGCCGATGCGCTCGTCCGGGCCCGGGCCGCCGGCGTCGTTGTGGCGAGCTTTCCGGAAATCGCCGCCGCGGCACCCGATCCGCCGGGAGTGATCTTCGGGTACGGCATGATCGACGCGCACCGCATCGACGAAGGGATGGCCCGACTACATCACTGTTTGGCCACCGGTTAGACCGCCGGCCGCGACCTCGCCCAGGCACAGGTGTGACGCTCGAGGCAGGTCCGGTTGCGGGGTCGGTGACAGCGGCTCCGGCAACAGCGACCGCGAGCAGCAGCACGATCCAGAGCGGGACGGCGCCGACGTCGCGCGGTTCGGGTCAGGTGGTGCCGCGGACGACGAGCGTCGTCGGCAACACGGTCGGCTTTGGCGGGTCGTCGCCGCCGTGCAGCATGGCGACCAGCGCCTCGGCGGCGGCCGTGCCGAAGCCGGGCTTGTTCTGGGCGACGGTGCTGAGCCCGGGCGGGATCAGCGCGGCCACCTCGATGTCGTCGAAGCCGACAATCGCAATGTCGTCGGGGATCCGTAGGCCGGCCGCCTGGGCCGCCCGCATCGCGCCGACAGCCATCTCGTCACCGGCGACGAACACCGCGGTAGGGCGGTCGTCGAGGGCGAGCAGCCGGTCCATCGCGGCGTGACCGCCGTCGAGATAGAAGTCTCCCTCGACGACGTGGTCGTCGGCGAGCGGCAGGCCGGCCCCGGCCAGCGCGGCCCGGAAGCCGACGAGCCGTTCGGCTCCCGGCCAGGTTCGCAGCGGGCCGGTGATGGTGGCGATGCGCCGGTGGCCGCGCTCGACGAGGTGGCGCACGGCGAGCGCCGCGCCGCCGGCATTGTCCGAGGTGATGTAGGTCGACGTCGGGCCGTCGACCCGCAGGTCGAGAGCGACGCACGGCACCTGGGCTTCGACGAGGGCGAGCACGGCCGGGTCCCGGGTGCCGTTGTCGATGATGACCGCGCCGTCGAGGTTGTGCTGGCGGACGGCGCGCACGTATCGCTGCCCGTCGTCGGGCCCCGCCGCGTCGTGGCCGGCGAGCATGAGCAGGTTCAGCCCGTGCGCGCTGAGCGCCGTCTTGAGCGCGACGAGGATCTCCTGCAGGAATGGGTGGCGCCATCCAGGGCGGCGATGGTCGGTGTCCCATACCAGGCCCACCATGTTGGATTTCTTCGTGGCGAGCGTCCGGGCCGACCCGTTCGGCAGGTAGCCGATCTCGGCGGCCAGGTCGAGGATGCGCTGGCGGGTGTGCTGGCTGACGACCTCGGGGGTGTTGAAGACGCGGGACACGGTGGCGACGGACACGCCGGAGCGGCGCGCCAACTCCCTGATAGTGGTCAATGTGGTGCCTTCTCTGTAACCGGTTTCACGACCGTAGCGCCGGCACTGTCCGCCGGTCAAGCCGCATCGACCGTTACCGTTTTGTAACTTGACACCCCCTAGCCGAACCCGTTCACACTTCCCAGGAAAGGCGCTCGCCGGCGGTCACCCGCAACTCGGCCGACATCCGGTCTTCATCCAACTCCACCCACCCCCACCACCATCGCTTCGCCGACAATGTAACCGGTTTCAGGTAACCGGTTACATCGCACGAAAGGGTTCCCTGGCATGCACCCAAACCGACTGTTGCGACTGGCGGCGGCCACCCTGGCCGCCGGAGTACTGCTGACCGCGTGTGGCACCGGCACCGAGGGAGGCTCCGGCGGCGGCAACGAAAAGATCACCCTGAACGTCAACCTGTTCGGCAACTTCGGGTACCAGGACCTGTACGCCGAGTACCAGAAGGCGCACCCGAACATCACGATCCAGGAGCGCACGGCCGCCTACAACGACCATCATCGCGACCTGATCACCCACCTGGCCACCGGCTCCGGCGCGGGCGACATCGAGGGCGTCGACACGGGCTTCATCGCGCAGATGCGCGAGCGGGGCAACCTCTTCGTCGACCTGGGCAAGGACCGCCAGTCCGAGTACCTCGACTGGAAGTGGGCGGCGTCGCTGGCCAAGGACGGCAAGCAGGTCGGGTACGGCACCGACGTCGGCGGCCTGGCCATCTGCTATCGGCGTGACCTGTTCGAGAAGGCCGGCATGCCGTTCGACCGCGACCAGGTGTCGGCCGCCTGGGGCAGCGGCTGGGACCAGTACATCGAGTTCGGCAAGCGGTACGCGGCGAAGGCCCCGGCCGGCAGCGCCTTCTTCGATGGCGGAGGTCAACTGTTCAACGCCATCATCGGCCAGGCCCCGGTCGGGTACTACAACGAGGACAACGCCATCGTCGTGGGCACCAGCCCCGATGTCCGAAAGGCCTGGGACCTGACGGTGAAGGCGATCCAGAGCAACCTGTCGGCCAAGCTGATCGGCAGCTCGCAGGAGTGGAACAACGGCTTCGCGAAGGACCAGTTCGCCACCATCGCGTGCCCGGCCTGGATGATGACCAAGATCAAGGACCAGGCGAAGCACGCCGCCGGCAAGTGGGACGTGGCGAGCGTCCCGGGCGGCGGCGGCAACTGGGGCGGCTCGTACCTCACCGTTCCCAAGCAGGGCAAGCACATCGAGGAGGCCAAGAAGCTCGCGGCGTGGCTGACCGCCCCGGAACAGCAGGCCAAGGTCTTCACCGCGCGGGGCAACCTGCCGTCCATCCCGGCTCTGTACGACAAGCCCGACATTGCCCAGTACAAGGACGCCTTCTTCAACAACGCCCCGGTGGGCCAGCTCTTCACCACCGCGGCGAAGCAACTCAAGCCCCAGTACCAGGGCCCGCGAGCCGGAGACGTGCAGACCACCATCCGCGACGCCCTCGTCCGCATCGAACAGGGCAAGCAAAGCTCCGACGAGTCCTGGAAGCAGATGGTCAGCGACGTCGAGCGCCTCGCCAAGTAACTCGACCCGCGCCGCCGGCGGTCGCCCCTGACCGCCGGCGGCGCCCGGCGACGAAGGATCGACGATGGCCACCTACCTCCACCAGGCCCGGCGGGCCGGCCTGAGCCGGCTCGACACCAAGGGCTCGCCCTACCTCTACATCCTGCCGTTCTTCCTGCTGTTCGGCGCGTTCGGGCTGTTCCCGCTGCTGTACACGGCGTACGTCTCGTTCAATGACTGGGACCTGCTCGACTCCGGGTCGCACCGCTGGGTCGGCCTCGCGAACTACCGCGAGATGCTGCAGGACGCCTACTTCTGGAACGCCCTGGGCAACACACTCAGCATCTGGGTGCTGTCCACCGTGCCGCAACTGCTCGCCGCGCTCTGGATCGCCCACCTGCTCAACCACCGGCTGCGGGCCCGCACCGCGCTACGGATGGGCGTGCTGCTGCCCAACGTCACCTCGATCGTGGCGGTGACGATCGTCTTCACCCAGCTTTTCGGCCGCGACTTCGGCATGGTCAACTGGGCGCTCGGCCTCGTCGGCATCGGCCCGATCGACTGGCAGGCCAACACCTGGAGCTCCCACCTGGCCATCTCGTTCATCGTCGCCTGGCGGTGGACCGGCTACAACGCCCTCATCTACCTCGCCTCGATGCAGGCGATCCCGCACCACCTGTACGAGGCCGCCGACCTCGACGGCGCGTCGCAGGCTCAGCAGTTCAGGCGGATCACCGTCCCGATGCTGCGGCCGACGATCATCTTCACCACGGTGATCTCGACGATCGGCGGCCTGCAGATCATGGCCGAACCCCTGCTGTTCGCCAGCTCCCAGACGCCCACCGGCGGCTCCGACCGGCAGTTCCAGACCGTCGCCCTGTTCATGTACGAGCAGGGGTTCCGGGAGTTCCGCTTCGGCTACGCCTCGGCGGTCGCCTGGACGCTCTGTCTGGTCATCGCCATCTTCGCGATCATCAACTTCCTGCTCACCCGGCGCATCGCCAAGGACGAGGACTGAGGAGAACGCCGTGACCACCCTCGCGGACCCCGCACAGACCGGCACCACACCCTCGCCGCCGCCACGCCGGTCCCACCGGCGCCGGAGCTTCGGGTACCCACGCAAGGGCTCGGTCTGGAGCTACGGCGCCCTGCTGGCGGTCGTGGCCGGGTCGGTCTTCCCGCTCTACTGGTCCATCGTCGTGTCCTCGCAGACCAGCGACGCCGTCACGAAGGTGCCGCCGGCCCTGGTGCCCGGCGGGCACCTCTTCGACAACATCGCGCGCGTGTTCGACACGACCGACTTCGGCCGAGCCCTGGTGAACTCCTTCATCGTCAGCGGCTCGATCACCGTCTCCGTGGTGTTCTTCTCGACCCTGGCCGGGTTCGCCTTCGCCAAACTGCGGTTCCGAGGCCGAAAGGCGCTTCTCGTCGTGGCCATCGCGACCTCGATGGTGCCGCACCAGCTCGGCATCATCCCGCTGTACATCCTGATGGCCGATCTCGGCTGGACCGGGCGCCTCGCCGCCGTGATCGTGCCCGGGCTGGTAACCGCGTTCGGCGTCTTCTTCATGACCCAGTACCTCGGCCGCGCCGTACCCGACGAACTGCTGGAGGCCGGCCGCGTCGACGGGTCCAGCACGTTCGGCCTGTACTGGCACATCGTCCTGCCGGCGGCCCGCCCCGCCGCGGCGGTGCTCGGCCTGTTCACCTTCATGCAGGCGTGGAACGACTTCTTCTGGCCGCTGGTCGTGCTGCAGAACAACGCGACCGTGCAGGTGGCGCTCTCCGCACTGGCCAGCGGCTACACCACCGACTACACCCTGACGCTGACCGGCACGTTGCTCGCCACGCTGCCGATCCTCGTCGTCTTCATGCTCCTCGGCCGGCATCTCGTCGACGGCATCATGCAGGGGGCGGTGAAGGGATGACCACCACATCCGAAGGCGCCGCCGCGGCCGCAACCCGGCCGGACCTGCCCGAGCTGCCGGACCTGCCGGCCGGCTTCAGCTGGGGCGCGGCCACCGCGGCGTACCAGATCGAGGGGGCGGTCGACGAGGACGGCCGCGGGCCGTCGATCTGGGACACCTTCTGCCGCCGCCCCGGTGCCGTCGACGACGGCACCTCCGGCTCGGTCGCCTGTGACAGCTACCACCGCTGGCGGGAGGACGTGGACCTGCTGGCCGGCCTCGGCGTGGACGCCTACCGTTTCTCGGTCGCCTGGCCACGGGTCATGCCGGCCGGGCGGGGCGCGGTGAACCGGCGGGGCCTCGACTACTACGACCGGCTGGTCGACGCCCTGTGCGGGCACGGCATCCGGCCGTTCGTCACGCTGTACCACTGGGATCTGCCCCAGGCGCTCGAGGACGAGGGTGGCTGGCGGGTACGGGACACCGCCGAGTGGTTCGCCGAGTACGCCGCCGCGGTGGCGGGCGTCCTCGGTGACCGGGTCCAGGACTGGATCACGCTGAACGAGCCGTACTGCTCGTCGATGGTCGGCTACGCGGAGGGCCGGCACGCTCCCGGCACCGCCGAAGGACATGGTGCCCTGGCCGCCGCCCACCACCTGCTGCTCGGGCACGGCAGGGCGGTCGCCGCAGTCCGGTCCGCCGCCGGCCCGCAGTCGCGCGTCGGCATCACGCTCAACCTCTCCCCCGCCGTGCCGGCCAGCGATACCGAGGCCGACCGGGCGGCGGCGGATCGGCAGGACCTCATGCTCAACCGGCAGTTCACGGATCCGGTGCTGGGCGGCGCGTACCCGCCCGGGTTCGAGCGGCTCTACGCCGGGGTGAGCGATCTGTCGTTCCGCCGGGACGGTGACCTGGCGGTGATCTCCACGCCGCTGGACTTCCTCGGTGTCAACTACTACTACCGGGTGCACGTCGCCGACGCCCCGTACGAGCAGCCCGACCCGGCGCTGCGCAGCGCGTTCGACATCGGGGTCCGGCAGCTACGGCCGGACGGGTTGCCCACCACCGACCTGGGCTGGCCGGTGGAGCCGCAAGGGCTGTTCGACACCCTGACCGGGCTCGCGGACCGTTACCCGGGCCTGCCTGCCGTGTACGTGACGGAGAACGGCTGCGCCGACCTGCGGGACGGACCCGAGCCGGACCCGGAACGGATCTCGTTCGTGGCCGGGCACCTGGCGGCGGCGGCCCGTGCGGCCGCCGTCGACGACCGGCTCGATCTGCGGGGGTACTTCTACTGGTCGCTCATCGACAACTTCGAGTGGGCCCGCGGGTACGGGCCCCGCTTCGGTCTGGCCCACGTCGACTACGGCACCGGATCCCGTACGCCCAAGGCCAGCTACCACTGGCTGCGTGACCGCTTGCGGGCGTGGCGGAAACGCACCTCCACCTGAAGCGCCGCCCGCGGCTCGTGGCCGGAACAAGCTCTTCGATCATGAAGGCGGGGCGTGGGCGCCGGGCTCGCCTGGCGGGGCGTCGAGGGCCAGCCTCAGCGCCGCCTCGACCGGATAGACCGGGCAGTACAGCGGAGTGTCTGTGGCCGGCGGGGCCGCGTCCTTCGCCTCGAACGCCTTGCGGGCCCGGCCGAGGTCCGCGAGCAGGTCGGCCACTGACGGTTCCTTCTTCGGCTCCGGGGGCGCCGCCTCGACGGGTGCCTCCGTCTTCGGCGCCGTGATCGAGACGCCGAGCGCCGCCGCGGCGGCGTTGAGCCCGTCCTTCGGCATCGCGGCGGCCAGCGCCGAGAGGCGGCCGACGGCCTGTTCGGCGTACGCGGCGTCGACCGGCACCGCCGGCAGCTCGAACCGGGTGCCGGTCTGAGCGCCGAACGGGGCGTCGCGGAACACCCGGTCGCGGTTTTCGGCGTCGACGAGCACGTGGCGGCCGTCGTGGAGGTCGGCGTACAGGTTGGCGGCGAGCACGTTCCCGTCGAGCAGCAGGTTCTGGTCGGGCACGGTGGCGCGGACGGCGATGCTGTCGGCGAAGGCGAGCACGTTGGCCTCGACCCGCATGACACCCCGGCCGGAGATGTCCAGCAGGCAGCCGGTCGTGGACTGCCCGGTCGAGGCCCGGCCGGTGGGGTCGGCGGCGAACAGGACCGTGTTGCCGCGGATGGTCCAGGGGCCCGCGCCGGGTGCCTGGATACGGACGGCGGTGCCGCTCGTGTTGACGACCACGTTGTTCTCGAACGTCCCGTACGCCGCACTGAGCTGCACGGCGCAGTACGCCGCGTTGGCGAAGACGCAGTTGCGCACGGTGATGCCGCCGCTGCCGCCGCGCAGGTCGAGCAGCGCCGCCGACTGGGAATGGCCCGCGTCGAGGGCGCCGCTGCCGGCGTACGCGTTGTAGGTCGCCCCGTCGAACATGAACCCGTCGAGGACGAGGCCCTCCCCCGAGTCCTCGCCGGTGAGCACCGGATCGCCGAAGATGCCCTTCGCCTTGGTCTCCGGAGTGAGCACGAAGCGCACGGGGTGTCGCCAGGGGTCGCGCGCGGCGAACTCGGCGTCCCACCCGCCCAGCAGCGTCAGGTTGCGTACGGGGATGCGCCACGTGCCCGACCGCAGGCGGCCCGTGTACTCACCCGCGGCGACGAGGATGCGGTCGCCCTCGGCGGCCTTTTCGAGGGCCTGGAACGGGTCGCGGAACGGCGCCTCGCGGCTGCCGTCCCCGCCGGAGGATCCGGCCCGCACGAACCAGTCGCGGCCGGCCGGCCGGGGCGGCTCGGGGGCCGTGACGTCGAGCACGGGCGCGAGGGAGTCGAGGACGATGGTGGCGCTCTGACGCCCGCCGGGCGGCGTGAGGCGATACGTGCCGCGGAGCAGGTACGTGGACTCGACGTCGAGGCCGCGCGAATACCGTACGGCCTCCTCAGTCTGGTGATGGACGAGGCCGTAGCGCGGGGCGAGCGCCCACCACGGGCTGTTGTCGGTGCCGGGCTCGTAGACGGCGACGCCGATGTGCGTCTCCGCGAGCTCGGGGAGGATCTGCGTGTTCTGGTCGAAGCCGACCCCGGCCCGCACCTGCACCGGGGCTCCGGCGAGCGCCGGGTCGGCCTCGTAGAGCCGCGCCCAGTCGACGGCCTGGTACGCCGGACCGGCCGTGAGCTCGGTGAACGGCTCCGGCGCCGCCAGGTCGGCGGGGTGCGCGCCCGGCGCCGCGCCGACCGCGAGGGCGAGCACCTCGGCCGGGGCGAGCCGGCGCATGACGGGCCGCTGGACATCACGGTCTGATGTGGACGGCAGCTCGCCGAGGCCGGCCGATTTCCGCAGCGCGTTGAGGGCGGCGATCGGCGGGCGCTCGTACGTGACGGCGACGTCCACCGTGTACGTGTCGAGCCACGCCGCCGGGAGCCCGGTCAGCTGTGGGTCGCCGACGGTGTTGCCGGCCGCCGAGCGCAGGCCGACGTCTTCGAGCTCCGCGGCGTACTCCTCGGTGAGCTCGGCCTCCGCGCCCGACACCCGGCTGCGCACGATGTCGCGCGGTGTGGCGAAGAACAGGTTGCGGTCGATGGCGATCTGCCCGACGTCGCGCAGGCAGGCGACGGCCGCGTTGCCGCAGCCGACAAACACGTTCTCGGCGATCGCGGCAGCGCCGTTGACCCGTACGCCGACGGCCCGGTCGGCGCCGGAGCCGCGCGGCGGGTCGGAGTCGTCGTGGGCGAAGGCGAAGGTGTTGCGGCTGACCGCGGCCGGGGTCTCGGGGGCGCCGTCGCGGACGGTGAGCAGGCTGAGGCCGACGCAGTTGACGACGATGTTGTTCTCGAAGACCACGGAGTCGCCGCCGAGCTCGACGGCGCCGGAGCTGCCGTTGGCGAGGCAGCAGTCGCGGACGGTGATGCGCTCGCCGCGCAGGCTCACCAGCGGGCCGTCCCCGTAGGAGGCGCGCTGCAGGCCGCCCTGCTCGTCGTAGTCGTCGCGCCCGGCCCCGTCGAAGAACAGCCCGTCCAGGACGAGGCCGTCGTGGCCGCCGATGCCCTGGAGCATGTTCGGCTCGTTCGGGACGCGCAGGCCGGTCTTTGCCGCGAAGACCGTCGGTGTCTGCCAGGGGGTACGGCGGGCGAAGTCGGGGCTGTATCCGCCGAGCACGGTCAGCTCGGGGGTGTCGACGACCCACGAGGAGCGCTCGCCACGCCCGGTATAGGTGCCCGCCGCGATGTGGATGCGGTCGCCGGGCGCAGCCTGCCGCAGCGCGAGCCACGGGTCGTGGAACGGCCGGGCCCGGGTGCCGTCGCCGACCGGGCCGCCCGCCGCGACGAAGAGGTCGGTCATGACTTCTTCACCTCGTCGTCGGCTTCCTCCGTCTTGTCCGCGAGCAGCTTGAAGCCCACCTTGACCGCGTCTTTGACCTGTGCGAACGCGGCGAGGCCCGTCTGCTTGTAGGGTCCCTCGGCCAGGTCCTTGACGTATTCCTCCTCGGTCGCCAGCAGCGACTCCAGGGACTCCGAGGCCTTCTCCAGCTCCTCGTTGAACTTCGCCAGCGTGCCCGGATCATCGGTCAGCTGGGCGAAGGCGTTGATGCTCTCCTCCACGAGCGTGGGGAAGAGCTCGTCGTAGAGCTTGCTGGACTGCTCCTTGGCCGCCTCGGCCCGCGTGTCGAGCCCTCGGTCGAGGACGTTCTCCTTCATCCAGTCCCAGTCGGTGGCCCGGTAGTCGCCGGACGCGCCGATGCCGCGCCAGTTCCCCGCCGCCTCGGCGCCGCGGGCGAAGAGCTTGTCGATCCAGTCCTCGTCGAGCTGTTCGCGGGCCGCGGTCAGCAGCTTGATGTTGTCGACCACCGTCTGCTTCGCGGCACGCTTCTGCTTGGCCGCCATGAGGTTCTCCGCGGTGAGCTTCTCGAAGTTCTTGATCGCCTCGTTGGCGGCTTCCTTGGACGACGGGTCCTTCATGAAGAGGACGATCAGGCGGGCGCCCGAGGTCGGGAGGTATTTGACGAGCAGGCTCTTGACCGTGTCCTGGATGGAGCCGAAGTTCTTGAGGAGCAGCTGCTCGACGATCGCGTCGTTGCTGCGCGCGTTCTTGAGGTCCTCCTCGCACTTCTTGATGAGCGCGAGGTCGGCCTCCAGGACCTTGCTCATCAGCGTGGCGACCTCGGAGACGTCGAGCCGGGCGACCTGCGCCCAGATCTTGCGCTCCCCGGCGAGGAAGTCACGCGGGCCGACCGCGGTCCACCGTTCGTCGACGGACATCGCGTTGGCCTGGCTGTCCTCCAGCACCGACCGGATGTCCGATTCGAGGCGCTCCATCAGCGCCTCGGCCTGCTCGCAGTTGGTCTCCCACCGGTCGGTCAGGCCGTCATAGCCCGGTTGCTCCAGCTTGGAGAGCATCTCCTCGAACAGCTTCTCCCGATCGGTGTCGAAGCGTTCCAGCAGATCCAAGACCTTGTCGAGGATGTCCTCCTCGAACCCCGTGGCGCGCATCCGCTGCTCAACGAGCTCGCGGGCGTCATCGACATCTTCCACAGATTTCAGCGTAGGAGCCCTCGGTCACCCGAGGCAGTCGTGAACCCGATCCCTGCCAGATCAAGGATCCGACCTGTGCCGCCGCTCGGTGAGGACTGACTCCGGAAGTCGTCGACTCTTCGGGAGTGCACCGTGTCATCCCTGTTCGGCGGACCGATACTTGGTGTTCGTATGCGTCTTTCGTCTGGCACCGGGGCGTAGCCGGCTTGTAACGGCATGGGGTGCCCGCTCCGTGGCGGCCACCCCATGCCTCACCGTCCCGTGCGGTCACTCCCCCAGGAACGCACGGACGAGCCTCAGTTGAGGGCGTAGATCTCCGCGGCCGACGTCCACGGGTTGCCGGCGACCTCACTCACGGCACGCAGTCGCAAGTACTGCCCGGTCTTCGCGGTGAACCGGACGTCCTTCTGGCTCGCGTCGTTGGCGAACGTGCCGGTGGCCACGGCCGTTCCCCAGTTGGTGCCGTCGGTGCTGACGTACACCTCGTACTGGCCGATGCGCCCGTTGGCCGCGCCGGAGCCGCCATCCTGCCGGGGCAGGTAACGCAGGCCCGAAACGGAGTAGCTCGCGCCCATGTTGATCTGGATCTCGTGCGGCGCCGGGTCACTGCCGCCGGTGTACTTCGTGTGCCAGATCGTGCTGAGGTTGCCGTCGAACGCGTTGGTCGCCGCCCCGTTCTCGGCCGCCGTCTCCTGGCTGTCGACGTACCGCACCGACCAGCCGGTGCGCGGGACGACGCCGCCACCGGGCGCGCAGGTGGTGGTCAGCTGGTGCGCGCCCCGGTCGGGACGGCATCCCGCGGTGACCGCTCCGCCGAAGAAGTCCCGGCTGCCCGGGTTCGTCATGACCTGGCCGCCGGCCAGGGCCGGCGAGCCGGCCCGCAGCCGGTACCCACCGGCGTTGCTGATCGAGGTGGCGGTGCCCGGACCGACCATCAGCGGGTCCGCCGTGCTCTTGGCCGGGTCGGCGGGCTCGCCGGCCGGGTGCTGGCCGTAGAAGGTGTTCGAGTTCCACAGCAGCGAGCCGGCATTGACGTAGCTGGAGCCGGTGCTGGTCACGTAGAAGATGTTGTTGTAGAACTCGGCGTTGGCGCCGGTCGACCCGTTGGTGTTGTTGATGATTTTGGCGTTCTGACCGACGTAGAAGACGTTGTTGTAGATCTTCGTGTTGGTGATCTTCCCGCAGATGAGGTCGACCACGTCACCACGGTCGTTCTGGCTGATGTTGTAGCGCACGATGTTGTCCTTGGTGGTCGACCCGCCGCCGTTGCACAGCAGGATGAAACCGCCTTCGTTGTCGTGGCTGTAGTTGTACTGGTAGATGGTGCGGATGTTGCCCTCGTCGAGGTCGAAGCCCTGCCCGTCGCAGGTGCTACGGCCGCCGCTGACCTCGTTGAACTGGAACAGAGTGTCGTTGACGTTCCAGCCCCAGACGCCGGCGGCGCAGTTGGTGTCGCGCATCCGGAAGCCGTCCACCCGGTTGCGTTCGACCAGTGCGCCCTGGGTGTGGTGTACGACGATCGCATCGCCACCGATGTCGGTGACGGTGTTGCCGCGCACCACGACCCTGGTCTGCGGGTGCCAGGCACCACAGGTCGAGCCGCAGTTGGGGTTGGCCAGCTCCGGCCGGGTCATCCACCGGGTCCAGAAGTGGATGCCGTAGCGGTCCACCGCACGGACCGTGTTGTTGGCGATCACCACGTCGTCGAACTTCGTCTGCACGGAATTGCCGAGCACCTCGAAGAAGATGCCGGCGCTCGCGTTGTCGTCCTTCTTGTTCTGTACGCCGTTGATGTCGTGCACGTCGACGCCGGTGACCCGGTAATAGGTGCCGGTGCCGGAGTTCTCGCGGATGATGTGCACGCCCCGACGGGCGGCCGGCGCCGCACCCTGGTTGGAGATGTCGAGGTTCCGGATCTCCCAGTACTGCTGGTTGTAGAGCTTCACCACGTCGTCTACGGCCCCGTTGCCGGCCAGGATGGGCTTGGCGCCGGTGCCGTACGCGTCGACGATGTTGGGCGCGCCTGCGCTGCCCGAGCCCTTGGGCCACAGTTGCTGGCCCGCGCAGGTGGTGCCGCGCCGAATCAGGATCTGATCACCGGAGGTGAACGTCCGGGAGTTCACCGGCGCGAAACTGTTCCAGGGGCTGGCCTGGGTGCCACTGCCCGCCGCGGTCGCGGAGCAGTCGACGTAGTAGGTGGTGTTCGCGGCCGCTGCCGGGGGCGCGGCGACCAGGACTGCGGCGGCTACCAGCGGTAGCACGGTGAGGGTTGTCCGGAACGGGTGCATCGACTGTCCTAACTGTGCGGGGGCGACAGGAGCAATCAAGATCGGAACGTGCGGTTGTATCCGGCGAGTAGGAGCAGCAGGACGGCGAGCGCCCCGAGCATCACGGCGAGGTGTGCCCAGCCGACGGTGGGCCGGGCGACGACGACGGTGACGATGCAGGCGAGCGCGAGCGCCGCCCGGCCGGCGATGAGCACCGCGCCGCGTGTCGAATCCTTCATGACAGTCCTTCCTCGAACCTCAGCCCTTGACGCCGCCGGCGGCCATGCCCTCGATGAGGCGGCGCTGGATCAGCGCGTAGACGAGCAGCACCGGCACGATGACGATGACCATGCCGGCGTAGAGCCGGCCGTAGTCGGCGGCCGCCTTCTGGGCGGTCATCAGGTTGAGCAGGCCGACCTGCAGCGTCTTGCCCTCGCCGGGCAGCAGGGTCAGCGCGATGATGAAGTCGTTCCAGTAGGCCAGGAAGTTGAAGAGGATCACCGTGGTGACCGCCGGGCGGGCCATCGGCAGCATCACAAGTGTCATGATCCGGAACCGGGACGCGCCGTCCAGCAACGCCGCCTCCTCGTAGTCGCCCGGGATCGTCCGGAAGTACGAGGCGAGCAGATAGACGGTGAACGGGATGGAGGTGGCCGCGTAGACCAGCGCCAGCACGGCCGGGTTGTCGATGAAGAAGCCGTCTGGAAGGACGTCGAGCAACGCCCGGTCCCAGTCGACAAGCATGAGGAAGATCGGCACCACGATGTAGTTGACGTTGATGAACAGCCCGGCCATCAGCGCCGTCTCGACCAGGCGCTTGCCGCGGAACTCGTAGCGGGCCACCGCGTACGCGGCCGGCACCGAGACCGCCAGCACCAGGACCAGCCCGAGCAGCGTCACGAGCACCGAGGTGGCGAAGTACCCGCCCATACCGGCGGTGACGAATGCGTCGACGTAGTTGCGCAGGTGCAGGCCCTCCGGCAGCGTCCACGGGCTGCCGAAGAACTCGCTCTTCCGCTTGACCGAGGCCACCAGCACCCAGCCGACCGGGATCACGATGAGCAGCGCGATCACGGTGAGCAGCAGGGTGGAGAAGGTCCGGCCGGACTTGCGGATGGTGGACATGGGACCGTCCTCTAGTACTGGAGGGGCTGACGCCGAGTCGCGCGGCTGACCAGCAGCGACACGAGGAACGAGAAGGCGAAGATGACCACGCCGATGGCCATGCCGTAGCCGTACGAGGAGTTCGTGTAGGCCTGCTGGTACATGTAGCTGAGCAGCACGTCGGAGGCACCGTCCGGTCCGCCGCCGGTCATCGCCCGGACCAGCACGAAGCTGAGGTTGACCGCGCTGAGGACGAAGAAGGTGAGTGTCGTGCGCAGGGTCTCCCAGATCAGCGGCAGCGTGATCGTGAAGAACTGCCGGCCGGCGCCGGCGCCGTCGAGCGCGGACGCCTCGTAGAGCTCCTCCGGAATGCTCGCCATGCTGGCCATGTAGATGACCATGTAGTAGCCGAGCGCCTGCCAGACCATCGCGATGGCGACCGACCAGAGAACCACACCCTGGTCACCGAGCCAGACCTGCTGCAGCCCGTCCAGCGACAGCAGCCGCAACGTACCGTTGATCAAGCCGTTTTCCTGGTCGAAGACGGCCGAGAAAATGGCCGCGATGACCACGACCGACAGCACGTTCGGGATGTAGAGGATGAACCGGTAGAGGTTTCGGCCGCGCAGCTTCTGCCGGGTCATGACGGCCGCCAGCGAAAGTCCCAGGCCCATCGTCACGACGGTGACGATCACGAGCAACGCGACCGTGTTCTGGAAGGCGCGCAGGAACTGCTGGTCGTCGATCAGCTTGGTGAAGTTGTCCAAGCCGACGAAGCGCATTTTCGGGGAGAAGCCGCTCCACGTGTAGAGCGACATCCGGAAGACGCTCAGCGTGGGCCAGATCATGAAGAGCGCGAACAGCGCCAGCGCAGGCAGCAGGCAGGCGGCGACGAATCGGCCGTTGCCACGCCGCCGGCGGGTGACGGCGTGGCGCCGGCGCGCCGGGGGTTCGCTGGGTGCCTGTTCGGCGGCGCCCGATGGTGGGGTGATGGTGGTTGTCACCGTGACCGGTCCTTGCCTCTAGCCGGGACGGATGGCCGCAACGAACGGCCGGGAAGGACATTGGGGTGACCCGCGCGAGCGGGCGCGGCGGCAGCCCAGCCCCGGGGCTGCCGCCGCGTGCTCACTTGCCGGCCAGCCGCAGCTTCTCGCTGGCGTCGTTGAGCGCGGCCTGCCACTGCTCCACGGTCTTGTCGCCGCTGACGATGCTGTTGGCGGTGTCGAACAGGGTGGTCTTGATGCTCACGCCCTCGACCGGGGCGCTACTGGCGAAGCCGCCGACCAGCGCGGTGATGGCAGGGTCGTCGTAGAGCTTGTAGAAGTCGGCGATCTCGCCGGTCACGCTGGAGGCGATGCCCTTGATCGGCTGGATCGCGCTGGACTTTGCGAAGATCTTGGCGGCCTCGTCCGAGTACAGGTAGGCGATGAACTGCTTGGCGGCGTCCTTGTTGGCGGCGCCGCTCGGGATCCAGGACGACTCGATGATCGTGGTGAGGTGACGCTTACCGCCGGCGGTGACCGCCGGCAGCGGGGTCATCGCCCATGCGAAGCCCTTCGCCCGCGGCGCGTCCTTCATCTCGCCGACGACCCAGGTGCCGTTCGGCATGAACAGCGCCTTGTTGTCCAGGATCGACTGCTGGTTCTTGGTGAAGTCCTGCTCGTTGGCGTAGCCGACCGTGGTCTTCGCCGCGTAGCCCAGCAGCCTGGCGGTGATGTCCAGGGTCTGGCGTGCCTGCGGGGTCTGCCACACGCCCTGCTGGTAGGTCATCACATTGTTGAAGAACTCCGTGCCGCCGACGTTGGCGAGCATCGCGTAGAAGTACGAGTCGAGGTACCCGGCGGTCGGGTAGGTGAACAGCGCGATGCCCTGCGCCTTGGCCTTCTCGCCGAGCGCGAACATCTCGTCCCAGGTGGCCGGGACCTGCCAGCCGTGCTGCGCGAAGAGGGCCTTGTTGTAGACCAGACCGGTCGGCGCGTAGAACATCGGCATGAGGTAGGTCTTGTCATCGCCGTACGGGTTGGTGCCCAGGCCGATGATCCCGTCGGCCAGCTTGGCCCGTACGGTGGTCTGCTCGCCGGGCACGGTCGTGTCCAGCACGCCGGTCAGGTCCTCCAGCGCCTTGTCCTTGACCAGGGTCTCGGACAGGGCGGCCTTGCGGCCCTGGGGCAGCACCACGACGTCCGGGAACTTGCCGGCCTTCATGTTCGGGCTGATCTCGTCCTCGAGAGACTTCGAGATCTGCAGCCGCACGTCCAGGCCGGGGTTCTTGGCCTGGTACGCGGCGACGAGCTCGGTGTACATCTCGCGGCCGTAGCCGCCTTCGAAGGCGGCAATCTTGAGGATCTTCTTGTCCCCGTCAGTGGCGTCGCCGCCTCCGGAACAGCCGGCGATCAGGCTCAGCGCCGTCGCCGCCGCGGCGGCGAGGACGAATGATCTTTTCATCATGAGTGGTCCTTCGTGGGCGAGCGCGCATGGGTGAATTGGCCTGCGCCAAATCGCTCGGTCAGCCAGGCATTGTTACTGTGGCACCGATAACATGAGTAGTCAAGATCGATGCTGATGCGGAGGGACACGCTCCGTCCGACAGCGGCGGCGGGCATGGCCGAGGGGACGGGCCGGTCGGCCTGTCAGCAGGGCGGCGGTACGGCAGGTCAGCGGGTCGGCGGCGCCGTGGAGGCCCGGACCGTCAGGGTCGGCGGCTCGACGGCGGGCTCGACGGCGCCCGCGGAGCCGAGCAGCACGGCGACCGCGGCCGCGCCCGACCGGTAGAAGTCCTGCCGCACCGTGGTCAGCGGCGGGTGGCAGTAGGCCGCCAGGTCGATGTCGTCCACACCCACGATCGACACGTCCTCCGGCACCGACCGGCCCCGTTCACGCAACGCCTTGATCACTCCGAACGCCATCTCGTCGCTGGCCGCGAAGACCGCGGTGACCTCGGGGATCATCGCGAGGATCCGGCCCTGCCGGTAGCCCGACTCCGGCGACCAGTCGCCCTCCAGCGGCGGCGGCGCGTCGACACCGGCCTCAGCCAGGGCCTCCTGCCAGCCCTGCCGGCGCTGGCGCGCCTCGATCCACTCGTCCGGCCCGGCCACGTGCCAGACCTGACGGTGCCCCAGCTCCAGGAGGTGCTGCGTGGCGATCCGGCCGGCCTCGCGCTGGTCGATGCCGAGCACCTTGGCGCCAGTGGTCCGGGAGCCGTCCACCGTGACGGTGGGGATCTCCCGGGTGATGTCCTCCATCCGCTGGGTCACCGAGATCAGCGGAACCGCGATGACGATGCCGTCGACACCCTGGTCGGAGAGCTTGAACAGGGCCTTCTCCATCAGCGCCGGATCCAGCTCGGCGATGGTGGTGATGCTGACGGAGTAGCCCGCGGCGCGGGCCGCGGCCTCCACGCCGTCGGTCACCGCGGACCGCGAGAAGTAGCCGCCGGCCTGCAGCAGCACGAGCCCGAGCGTGAAGCTGCGACCCGAGGACAGCACCTTGGGGGCGCTGTTGTAGCGGTATCCGAGCTGGTCGACGGCGTCGAGCACCCGCCGGCGAGTCTCCGCGTTGACGTTCGGAGAGTCGCGCAGGGTCCGCGAGACCGTCTGCGCCGACACACCGGCAGCGCGTGCCACGTCAGCCATGCTCGGCTGCCTGTTATGCGTGATGGCCTCGGTCATGCTGTTCTGCCGCTCCTCAGACTCAGGGTGGCCTGATCATAGCGCCATTGTTCGCTATGGCATCGGTAACATAGGCTCACGCCATGATCGAGACGACCACGTCAGGCGTAGCGCCGGAGCCGGCGACCACGGTCTCCCCCACGCTCGGCTGGCATGACCGGCGGCTGCACCGGCGCGGCATCCCGCACCGCATCCTGTCCGGGGCCATGCACTACTTCCGCGTGCACCCCGACCTCTGGCACGACCGGATCCGGCGACTGGTCGACCTCGGGCTCAACACCGTCGACACGTACGTGGCCTGGAACTTCCACCAGCCGCGCGCGGACCGGGCGCCCCGGTTCGACGGCTGGCACGACGTCGAGGCGTTCATCGCGCTGGCCGGCGCCGAGGGCCTCGACGTGATCGTGCGGCCCGGCCCCTACATCTGCGCGGAGTGGTCGAACGGCGGCCTGCCCGCCTGGCTCACCGCCCGCGACATGGCGTTGCGCAGCTCCGATCCGGCGTTCATCGGGTCCGTCGAAAGGTGGTTCGACGAGCTCATCCCCCGGATCGCCGGGCTGCAGGCGAGCGCGGGCGGGCCAGTCGTGGCGGTCCAGATCGAGAACGAGTACGGCAGCTACGGCGACGACCACGCCTACCTGCGCTGGAACCGGTCCGCCCTGCTCGCCCGCGGCATCACCGAGCTGCTGTTCACCGCCGACGGACCGACCGAGCTCATGCTCGACGCCGGCACGATCCCCGGCACGCTCGCCGCGATCACGCTCGGCTCGAAGCCCACGGCCGCCCGGGACCTGCTCCGGCGGCGCCGCCCGGATGAGCCGTTCGTGGTCGCCGAGTACTGGAACGGCTGGTTCGACCACTGGGGCGAACGGCATCACGTCCGCGGGGTGGACAGCGCGGCCGGCACCCTGGACGCCATCGTGGCCGATGGCGGCAGCGTGAGCATCTACATGGCACACGGCGGCACCAACTTCGGGCTGTGGGCGGGCGCCAACGCCGGTCAGGGCCGGATCCAGCCCACCGTCACCAGTTACGACTCCGACGCCCCGATCGCCGAGGACGGCACGCTGACCGCCAAGTTCCACGCCATGCGGGCGGTGCTCGGCGCCACCGCGCCGGTGCGGGTACCCGAGCGGATGCCGGTGCTGCCCCCGGCCCGGGTGCCGCTGACGCACTGCGCCGATCTGCTCGCCGGGCTGTGCGCCGTGCCGGCGCTCACGGTGAACACCCCGCAGCCGGTCAGCTTCGAGCAGCTCGGACTGGACGCGGGCATGATGCTGCTCACCGCCCGGCCGAGGATCCCGGCCGGCGAGCACCGGATCGTCCTGAGCGACGTCCGGGACCGGGCGGTCGTGTTCGCCGACGGGGTGCCGCTCGGGATCGCCGACGCCGACAACCGCGAGCTGCCGATCCGTGGCACGGGGGCGACCGTACGCCTGGAGATCCTGGTGGAGAACCTCGGCCGGATCAACTACGGGCCGCTGGTCGGGCAGCACAAGGGGCTGCTCGGGCCGGTGCTGGTCGACCGGCGGATCGTGCACGGCTGGACCAGCACGCCGATCGCGCTGCCCGAGTGGACGGCCGACGACCTGCTGCGGGCCACCGGAACCGGACCGGCCCGCACCGAGGCCGGCTTCGCGGTCGCGACGGTCCGCGTCGACGAGCCGGCCGACACCTTCCTCGCCCTGCCCGGCTCGGTGCACGGCGTGGTCTGGGTCAACGGGTTCCTGCTCGGCCGGTACTGGGACATCGGCCCGCAGGTGACGCTCTACTGCCCGGCGCCACTGCTGCGGGCCGGGGAGAACACGGTGGTGGTGCTGGAGACCGACCGGCTCAGTCCGGTCCTGGAACTGCGTGACCGCCCGGAGCTGGGCCCGGCCGAGGAGTACGTCGAGGAGTTCGACTGAGCGACGGCGGTCACAGCGCCTTGCGGAGCCACTCCTCCACCCCGGCGACGTGCACGGTCGCCCAGGACCGCGCCAGGTCGGGTTGACCCGACGCGATCGCGTCGACGATGGCCTGGTGCTGCTCGCGGGTCCGGGCGACCGCGCCCTCCTGCGTGACACCGCGCCAGATCCGCGCCCGGGTGGTCGGCCCGGAGAGGCCCTCGAGCAGGGAGCACAGCACGGTGTTGCCGGAGCCCACCGCGACGAGCCGGTGGAACTCCAGGTCGTTCGCGACCAGCGCCTTGACGTCGAGGGTGTCACCGAGGCCGTCGAGCACGGCCTGCAGCTTGGCGACGTCCTCGGCGTTCATCCGCTGCGCGGCCAGCGCCGTGGCCGCCGGCTCCAGGATGCGCCGGACCTCCAGGAACTCGAGCACGGTGTCGTCCTGGTGGAAGTCCACGACGAAGCCCAGCGTGTCCAGCAGCAGCTGCGGGGCGAGGCTTGTCACGTACGTGCCGTCGCCCTGCCGGACGTCCAGCACCCGGATGATCGACAGCGCCTTCACCGCTTCGCGCAGCGAGTTGCGCGACAGGCCGAGTCGCTGTGCGAGATCACCCTCCTTGGGCAGCCGGTCACCGGGGCCGAGCTCGCCGGACGTGATCATCGACTTGATCTTGCCGATCGCCTCGTCGGTAAGGGCCATCGCTGCCTCCGCGGAAAAGTTCAGGGTACGGGCGTCGCCATGATGGCGCGGATCACACCCGCAGGCCGTAGACGCGGGCCGCGGTGCCGCCGAGAATCGCCGTCCGGGCCGCCTCGGACAACGGCGCCACGGCCTGCAGCAGTGCGGCCCGGACCCGGCCGTAGCTGGCAGCGAGCAGGCACACCGGCCAGTCCGAGCCGAACATGAGCCGGTCCGGCCCGAACCGCTCGAGCGCCTCCCGCGCGAAGGGGCGCAGGTCGTCGGCGCGCCACGAGGCCCAGTCCGCCTCGGTCACCAGGCCGGACACCTTGGCCGCGACGTTGGGTTGCTCGGCGAGCGCAGCGAACGGCCCGCGCCACCGGGCCAGCCCGGCCGCGCCCGCCCGAACCTCCGGCTTGCCGAGGTGATTCAGCACGAAGCGCAGCTGCGGCAGCGCGGCGGCCGCCCGGGCGGCGGACGGCAGCTGGTCGACCCGGACCACCAGATCGAAGGCGAGTCCCGCAGCCTCGACCGCCCGCAGTCCCGCCCGGACGTCCGGGCGGTCGAGGTGATCCGGATCCGGTTCGCCCTGGACCTGGCTGCGTACGCCGACCACCCGGTCACCGCCGGGCCGCCGCAGGTGCCGGGCCAGGCGGCCGGCGAGCGCCGGATCGGCCAGGTCGGCCCAGAGCACGACGCCGGCGATCTGCGGCGCCTCGACCGCCCACCGCAACAGGTCGTCGGACTCGGCCTCGTCGCAGCGGCCACCCTCGACCAGCACGGACCGGCCCACCCCGGCGGAGCGCAGCTGCGCCTGCAGCTGCGCGACGGTGAACTGGCGATAGATCATCCGCATCCGGTCGTCGTCCAGCCAGGCGTACGCCTGCGGCACCTGCCAGAGGTGATGGTGGGCGTCGACCGTCAGCATGCCGGCGCCCCCTCGTGATCCGCGGACGGCAGCGGCGCGTCCGCGCGCACCAGCCCCGCCGCCACCGTGTCGGCCCACAACGCCGCCGGTGGCGGACACCGGAACAGGGCCACGTTGCGGATCAGCTCCTCGGGCGTCTGCGCGCCCAGCAGCACGCAGGCGACCGCGGGATGGCCGCCGGCGAAGGCGAGCGCCGCCGCGGGCAGCGAGCTGCCGTGCCGGGTGCAGATGCCGGCCAGCGCCCGCGCTCGCCGCAGCACGCCGTCGGAGGCGGGGCCGTACTCGTACGGCAGGCCCTCGTGCGGGTCGGCGACGGCGAGCAGGCCGCTGTTGAACACCCCGGCGTTGATCACCTGGACGTTCCGGTCCAGGCAGGCCGGTAGCAACTCGTCCAGAGCCGGTTGCTCCAGCAGCGTGTACCGGCCGGCCAGCAGGATCGTGTCCACGTCGGTCTGCGTGACGAACCGCTGCAGGATGCCGGGGTCCTTCGACCCCACCCCGATCGTGCCCACCACGCCGGCTGCCCTCAGCTGAGCGAGAGCCGGGTACGCCTCGTCCAGCGCCGCCCGGTCGTGCCCCTCGGGGTCGTGCAGCAGCACCAGGTCGACCCGGTCGAGCCCGAGCCGCTCCAGGCTCTGGTCGAGGGAGCGGCGGACGCCGTCGCGGCTGAAGTCGCGGACCCGCCGGTGGGTGGCGGGCACGACGAACCCCTCGGGATCCGGGCGGCCGGCGCCGGCCGGATCGGGCACCAGCAGCCGGCCCACCTTGGTGCTGACCGTGTAGAAGTCCCGCGGCCGGCCGCGCAGCGCGCGGCCCAGCCTCTGCTCGGACAGTCCGAGCCCGTAGTGCGGCGCGGTGTCGAAGTAGCGGATGCCGGCCGTCCAGGCCGCCTCGACGGTGGCCGCGGCGACCTCGTCGGTGACCGCCCGGTACAGGTTGCCGAGCGCGGCGCAGCCGAGGCCGAGGCTGGTCCGGGTCACGGCAGCTCCCAGACCATCGGCAGCCCTCGGCCGTCGTCGTCGTAGTCGTCGGCCACCTCGAGCAGCTCCGCCATCCGCTGTTGCCAGACCTGGTTGGCCGGGTGGTCGCGCAGCGTTCGCCGCATGTGCGCCGGGTCCTCCACCCGGACCAGGTGGAACAGGTGCTGCCCGTCCCGCCAGATCCGCCAGCCGAGCACCCCGGCCTCGCGCAGCGCCCGGTCCAGCTCTTCCGGGATCACCGCGTGCACCTCGTCGTACCGTGCCTGCGCACCCGGCTTCAGGACAGTGTGCAGAGCGATCTCCACGGCCATCGTCAGTCCTGTGCCTTTCCGGTGGTGAGCCGGGCCAGCAGCAGCGCCACCAGGATGATCAGGCCGTAGATGGCCTGGATCCATTGTGCCGACACCCCGGCGAGGGTCAGGATGTTGTTGATCAGGCCGAGGACGATGACGCCGCACAGCGCGCCGAACAGGGTGCCTTTGCCGCCGTCCATGCTGATCCCGCCGATGACCGCCGCGGCGAACACCGTGAAGATCATGCCGTCGCCCTGGGCGGCGGCGACCGAGCCGAGCCGGCCGGTCATCAGCAGGCCGGCGAGGGCGGCGAGCGCCCCGCCCACCACCAGGGCGCTCCAGATCACCCGGTCGGTACGGATGCCGGCCGCCCGGGCCGCGTCGACGTTGCCGCCGACCGCGTAGAGCGCCCGCCCCTGGCGTAGGTAGCGCAGGGTCGCGATGCCGGCGCCGAACAGCAGCCCGGCCAGCCAGATGGAGGCCGGCAGGCCCAGCCACACGGCGTTGCCGAGGTAGAGCACCGATGGCGGCAGCTCGAACAGGTTCTGCCCGCCGGTGATGCCGATCTGCAGACCTCGCAGCACGATCAGCATGCCGAGCGTCACGATGAACGCCGACAATCGCAGGCGCAGGATCAGCAGGCCGTTGAAAGCGCCGACCGCCGCACCGGCGAGCAGGCAGAGCGGGACCGCCAGCGCGGTGGCCCACTCGGTGCCGAGGCCGTTGCTTGCTGCTGGGATGACCAGAGCCACAGCCAGCGCGGGCGCCAGACCGACGATCGACTCCAGCGACAGGTCGAACTTGCCGCTGATCAGGATGATCGCCTCGGCCAGTACGACCAGGGCCAGTTCGGTCTGCTGCTGCAGCACGTTGATGAGGTTGACCCGGGTGAGGAAGACGGGGTCGACGAGGGCGCCGACCAACAGCAGGACCAGGATGGCCGGTACCAGCGCCAGGTCCCGAAAGCGGGAGATGCGGACCACCCGGCCCGGTGCCGGAGCCACCGGCGTCATTGCGGTCATCGGGTTCCTTCCTCTGCGGCCAGTCCCTCGATCGCGGCGACCATCTCCGCGTCGTCCCAGCCGCGGTCCAGTTCGCGGCTCACCTCGCCGTGGTACATCACCAGCACCCGGTCGCAGGAGCGCAGATCGTCAAGTTCGTCGGAGACCAGCAGGACGCCGGTCCCGGAGGTCGCGACGTCCAGCACCGCGTCGAGCAGCGTCTCCTTGGAGCGCACGTCCACCCCAGTGGTGGGCGAGATGAGCACGAGCACGTCCGGCCCGGTCGACAGGGCGCGGGCCAGGACGACCTTCTGCGCGTTGCCGCCGGACAGGTTGCTCACCGGCTCGCCGGGATCGCTGGTCTTGATGTCGTACCGCGCGATCATGTCCGCCGCCACCTTGTCTCGGCGGGCGGGCAGGATCACCGAGGCGGGGCCGAGCCGGTCGCCGATCGGCATGGTGGCGTTCTCGGCCACCGACAGCAACGGCACCAGGCCCTCGCGATGGCGGTCCTGCGGCACCAGCCCGATGCCCGCGGCCCAAGCGGCCGGCACGTCGCCCGGCCGCACCGCCCGGTCCCGGACCCGGATCTCGCCGGTGTCCGCCCGGCGCAGGCCGGCCACCGTCTCGGCGAGCGCCACCTTGCCGCTGCTGCCCGAGCCGGTCACCCCGACCAGCTCCCCGGACCGCACGGCGAGCCGGACGCCGGAGTAGGAACCGGCCAGGCCGAGATCGCGCACCTCGAGCGCCACCGGCGCGTCCGCCGGCACCGGCGGCCGGGCGGCCGGCGCCATGCCGCCGGCCGCCTCGCCGGTCATCGCGTCGACCAGCGCCTCGCGGCTCAGCCCGGCGACCGGCCGAGTCAGCACCCAGCGCGCATCCCGCATCACGGTGACCGTGTCGCAGACATCGAACACCTCGTGCAGGTGATGCGAGATGAACAGCAGTGTCACCCCGGTCGCGGACAGCACGCGCATCCGCTGGAACAACCGCTCGATCGCGTTGGCGTCCAGCCGGGCGGTCGGCTCGTCGAGGATGATGAACCGCGCGCCGGTGGACAGCGCGCGGGCGATCTCCACGAGTTGCTGCTGTTCCACGTCGAGCTCGCCGGCGGGCCGGGCCGGGTCGACCGCGAGCTCGAACTCGTCCAGCAGGTCGGCGGCCGCCCGGCGCAGGCCACGCCAGTTGATCCACGGCGCCCGGCCGCGCGGTCCGGCCTCCTCGTGCCGGTTGAGGAACAGGTTCTCCGCGACGCTGAGCTCCGGGATGACGGTGCTCTTCTGGTACACGCAGGCGACGCGCTGCCGCCACTGTCGACGGTCGGCCGTCGGAGGCGCCGGCCGGCCGTCGAAGTGCAGCGTGCCGCCGTCCGGGCGTTGCAGCCCGGTCAGGACGGACACCAGGGTGGACTTTCCGGCGCCGTTACGCCCGACCAGGGCATGTGTCGAGCCGGGCGCGATGGAGATCTGCGCGTCGGCCAGGGCGACGGTGGCGCCGAACCGCTTGCTGATGCCGGTCGCCTCGACGGCCGGGGTCACTTGCTGACCTGGTTGCCCCACAGCCCGGCGTCGTCGACGTTCTCGGCCGTGACGAGCGGGGCGGGGAGCTGGTCTTCGAGGACGCCGTTGCCGACGTCGACGATCGAGCTGTCGTGGTCGGTGGGGCCGGGCTGGAAGGTCCTGCCGTCGATCGCGGCCTTCGCGTAGAACAGCGCGTACTTGGCGTACAGGTCGGCGGGCTGCGAGACGGTGGCGTCGATCTCACCCTTGCGGATCGCCTCGAACTCCTGCGGAATGCCGTCGTTGGAGACGATGAAGATGTGCTTCGGGTCGGTCGGCGGCACGAGCAGGTTCTTGGAGCGCAGCAGCTGCAGCGTCGGCGCGAGGAACACGCCGCCCGCCTGCATGTAGATGCCCTTGATGTCCGGGTGTTGGGCGAGCCGGGTCTGCAGGGCGGCGGAGGCCTTGGTGCCTTCCCACTCGGTGGGCTCTTCGAAGATGGTGATGCCTGGGAACTTCGTCTTCATGCATTCGGCGAAGGCCTCGGAGCGGTCCCGGCCGTTGATCGAAGACAAGGCTCCCTGGAACTCGACGACCTTGCCCTTGCCGCCGAGCTTCTGGCCGAGGAACTCGCACGCCTTCTGCCCGTACGCGCGGTTGTCGGCGCGCACCACCATGAAGACCTTGCCCTTGTCGGGGCGGGTGTCGACGGAGACCACCGGGATCTTCTTCTGTTCCAGCATGGTGAGCGTGGTGGCGATGGCGCCGGTGTCCTGCGGCGCCATGACGATCGCCTTGGCGCCCTGGCTGACCAGGGCCTGGCTGTTGGCCACGAGCTTGGCCACGTCGTTCTGCGAGTTGGTCGGCGCCATCAGGTCGGCACCCACCTCCTCGGCGAAGGAGGGCACGTACTTGGCGTAGGAGTTCCAGAAGTCGGAGTCGGCCCGGGGCAGGTCGACACCGATCTGCGGCTTGTCCGAGTTGCCGGACGCGGCGTCCGGGGAGTCGGAGCCGCACGCGGCGGTGGTCAGCAGGGCAACGGTGGCCAGGGCGGCGCCCGTGGCGCGCAGGGACCGTTTCATGAGTTCCTCATTCGGGATCGGGCGTGACGACGGGTGGAAGAGAGGCCGGCGGCAGCCGCAGATGCTGCATGCCGCCGTCGACGGCCAGCACGGTTCCGGTGGTGGCACCGGCGAGCGGGCTGGCCAGGTAGGCGATCGCGGTGGCCACCTCGGAGGCGGTGACCAGCCGTCCGTTGGGTTGCCGGGCGCGCAACGCGGTCAGCGTGGCGTCCGGATCGGCAGCCCCGGCCACCAGGCGGCGCACCCAGGGGCCGTCCACCGTGCCGGGGTTGACGCAGCAGACTCGGATGCCGTCGCGGACATGGTCGGCGGCCATCGCGAGGGTCAGCGCCTGCAGGGCGCCCTTGCTCGCGCTGTAGAGCGCGCGGTCGGGCAGCCCGACGTGCGCGGCGACCGAGCAGGTGTTGACCACCGCGGCGTGCCGGGACCGGCGCAGGTGCGGCAGGGCGGCACGGGTCACACGCACCGCGCCGACCACGTTGACGTCCAGGACCCGGTGCCATTCGGCGTCGTCGTTGTCCGCGACGGTGCCGACCGCGCCGATGCCGGCGTTGTTCACCACGATGTCCAGCCCGCCGAACCGGTCGGCGATCCGGTTCACCGCCGTACGGACAGCCGCGTCGTCGGCGAGGTCGGCCACGAACGACGGCAGGTACGGCGCGGCCACCCGGTCGAGGCAGGCGACCCGGGCGCCGCGCTCGGCCAGCAGGCGGGCGGTCTCGGCGCCGATGCCGGAGGCGGCGCCGGTCACCACGGCCACCAGCCCGTCGAACTCGCGCACGGTCATCGAGCCACACCCATCCACTGCGGACCGCCGGGGAACGCGTAGCGGGCCAGGGTCTCCGGTCGCATGGTGGCGCTGAAGCCCGGAAGGAGCGGCGCCTGGTAGCGGCCGTCACGCACCCGTACCGGATCGACGAAGTGGTCGTGCAGATGATCCACGTACTCGATGACCCGGTCGCCCATGGCGCCGGAGACCGCGACGTAGTCGAACATCGACAGGTGCTGGACCAGCTCGCACAAGCCCACGCCGCCGGCGTGCGGGCACACCGGGACGCCGTACTTGGCGGCCAGCAGCAGGATGGCGATGTTCTCGTTGACACCGGCCACCCGGGCGGCGTCGAGCTGCAGGTAGGACATCCCGCCGAGCTGCAGCAGCTGCTTGAAGATCACCCGGTTGGCGACGTGCTCGCCGGTGGCGACCGGCACCGGCGCGATCCGGCGGGCGATCTCGGCGTGTCCCACGACGTCGTCCGGGCTGGTCGGCTCCTCCACCCACCAGGGCGAGTACGGGGCGAGGGCGGCAACCCACGTCACCGCGGACTCCACGTCCCAGCGCTGGTTCGCGTCGACGGCGATCCGGAAGTCCGGCCCGCACACCTCCCGGGCGATACGCATCCGGCGCACATCGTCGTCCAGGTCGGCGCCCACCTTCAGCTTGATCTGGGTGAAGCCGTCCCGGACCGCCTCGGCGCACAGCCGGCGCAGCTTGTCGTCGCTGTAGCCGAGCCATCCCGGCGAGGTGGTGTAGGCCGGATATCCCTCGGCCAGCAGCAGGCGCCGGCGTTCGGCGCGCCCGGGCACCTGCCGCCGGAGGATCTCCAGCGCCTCGGCCCGGGTGAGCGCGTCGGTCAGGTAACGGAAGTCGACGAGGTCGACCAGGTCCTCGGGCGACATTGCGGCCAGCATCTGCCACAGCGGCCGGCCGGCCGTCTTGGCCTTGAGGTCCCACAGCGCGTTGACCACCGCGGAGACTGCCATGTGCATGATCCCCTTCTCCGGGCCGAGCCAGCGCAGCTGTGAGTCGTGCACCAGCTCCCGCCAGAACCCGCCGAGGTCGTCGAGCACGTCGTTGACGTCGCGGTCGACGAGGTACGGCGCGAGGGCGTCGATGGCGGCACGCTGGACGTCGTTGCCGCGCCCGATGGTGAACGCGAACCCGTGGCCCTCCAGCCCGTCCGGCGCGTCGGTGCGCAGCACCACGTACGCCGCGGAGTAGTCGGGGTCGGGGTTCATGGCGTCCGAGCCGTCGAGCGTCGTGGAGGTCGGGAACCGGATGTCGTGGGTCTCCAGGGCCCGGAATCGCGGGATCGTCACGCTGCTCCCACCGTCTGCCGCTGCCGGCCGAGCCCGTCGATCTCCAGCTCCACCACGTCACCGGGACGCAGGTAGGGCCTCGGCTCGGGCCGGCCGAGCGCCACCCCGGCGGGTGTGCCCGTGTTGATCAGGTCGCCCGGGTACAGGGTCATGAAGTGACTCAGGTACCGGATGATCTCGGCCACCCCGAAGACCATGTCCTTGGTGTTGCCGTCCTGGCGCAGCGTGCCGTTGACCCATAGCCGCAGGCCGAGCTGCTGCGGGTCGGCGATCTCATCGGCCGTGACGAACCACGGGCCCATCGGGTTGAACGTCTCGCAGGACTTGCCCTTGTCCCATTGACCGCCGCGGTGCAGTTGGAACTCGCGCTCGGACACGTCGTGCGAGACGACGTAGCCGGCGACGCAGGCCATCGCGGCCTCGTGCGACTCCAGGTAGCGCGCCGGGCGGCCGATCACCACGCCGAGCTCGACCTCCCAGTCGGTGCAGCTGCTGCCGCGCGGCACGAGCACCGTGTCGTCCGGGCCCACCACGGTGTCCGGTGCCTTGAGGAACACCACCGGCTCGACCGGCAGCGCCGCGCCGGTCTCCTCGGCGTGGTCGCGGTAGTTCAGGCCAATGCAGACGATCTTTCCGGGGCGCCGGATCGGCGGGCCGATCCGTGCCCCCGTTGCCGGCCGGGACGCCCGCCCCGCCAACCGCTCGCGCAGACGGTCGATGCCGCCGGCCGCGAAGAACGCCGGATCCAGGTCGTCGACCACATCGGACATATCGACGAGGCCGTCGTCGGCGTCCAGCACGGCGACCTGTTCCTCGCCCGGAGGGCCTACGCGGAGAAGCTTCACCACACCACCAAATACATCGGGTGTTTTGCCGTTTCGGCATCGAACATCGGATGTCTAACATCCACCGATCGCTCGGAGCAAGACCTCCGTCTGCCCTTGATGACCTTGCGGGATCGGCCTTCAGCGGCTTTAGCTGCCAAAATACTCCGACGTCTTGACATAAAAAAACATCCAATGTTAACTGCGACGCATTGAGGAGGGCTTATGCGTCTACCTGCGGGGAGCCGAACCGTTTCGCGAGCCGTCGCCGTCACCCTGCTCGTCACCCTGTCCGCCTTGCCGGCGGTCGACCGCCCACAGCCCGCACGGGCCGCGGCCGCCGATCCCAGCCAGGCCCTGTGGTACGACGAGCCCGCGGCCAACTGGGAGAACAACGCCCTGCCGATCGGCAACGGCGCGCTCGGCGCCATGGTCTTCGGCGGCGTACAGACCGAGCGTCTGCAGCTCAACGAGAAGACGTTGTGGACCGGCGGCCCCGGTGCCGCCGGGTACGACCACGGCAACTGGACGACGCCCCGCCCGGGCGCCCTGGACGCCGTCCAGGCACAGATCGACCGGGACGGCCGGATGGACCCCAACGCCGTCTCCGCGGCGCTCGGCCAGCAGCCGACCGCGTTCGGCGCGTACCAGAACCTCGCCGACATGTACCTCGACATGACCGGCACGCCCGCGACGGTGAGCGGCTACCGGCGCGAGCTGGACCTCGCCGATGCGACCGCCCGCGTCGAGTACTCGCACGGCGGTGCGACCTACCGCCGCGAGTACTTCGCCAGCTACCCCGGCAACGTCATCGTCTCCCGGTTGTCGGCCAGCCAGGCCGGGAAGATCTCATTCGTCCTACGGCCGGTGAGCGCCCAGGCCGGCAGCTCCGTCACGGTGGCGAACGGCCGGATCACCATCCGCGGCACGCTCGGCAACGGCCTCGTCCACGAGACCCAGTACCGGGTGGTGACGACCGGCGGCACCCGGACCGACGGCTCCGGCCGGGTCACCGTCACAGGCGCCGACTCGGCGCTCGTCGTGCTGTCCGCCGGGACGTCGTACGCCGGCGCCTACCCCTCCTACCGCGGCGCGGACCCGCGGACGCAGGTCACCCAGGCGGTCGACGCGGCCGCGGCCGCCACCCCGGACGCGCTACGCGCCGCGCACCTGGCCGACTACCGCCGCCTCTACGACCGGGTGCGGCTGAACGTGGGCGGGCAGATGCCGAACATTCCCACCGACGAACTGCGGTCGGCCTACACCGGCGCGGCCGGCCGGGCCCAGGACCGCGCGCTGGAGTCGCTGTTCTTCTCCTACGGCCGCTACCTGCTCATCGCGTCGTCGCGCGGCGGCTCCCTGCCGGCCAACCTCCAGGGCATCTGGAACAACTCCAACAGCCCGCCCTGGAACGCCGACTACCACACCAACATCAACGTGCAGATGAACTACTGGCCCGCGGAGATCACCAACCTCTCGGAGACCGCGACGCCGCTGTTCGACTTCATCGAGGCGCTGCGCGCCCCCGGCCGGGTCACCGCGCAGCGGAACTACGGCACCACCGGCTGGGTCACCCATCTCGGCACCAACCCGTACGGCTTCACCGGCGTGGAGAGCTACGCCACCGCGTTCTGGTTCCCGGAGGCGGCCGCCTGGCTGTGCCAGCACCTCTACGAGCACTACCGGTTCACCGGCGATACCGCGTTCCTGCGCGACCGGGCGTACCCGGCGATGAAGGAGGCGGCCGAGTTCTGGCGGGCCAACCTGCACACCGATCCGCGCGACAACAGGCTTGTCGTCTCACCCAGCTACTCCCCCGAGCAGGGTGACTTCTCGGCCGGCGCGTCGATGAGCGAGCAGATCGTGTGGGAGCTGCTGACCAACGTCGTCGAGGCCAGCACGACGCTCGGTGTGGACACCACCCTGCGCCAGCAGTGGCAGTCGACGCTCGACCGGCTCGACCCGGGCCTGCGGATCGGTTCCTGGGGCCAGCTGCAGGAGTGGAAGACCGACTGGGACGACCGCAACAACCAGCACCGGCACATCTCGCACCTGTATGCCCTGCACCCCGGCCGGCAGATCTCGCCGCTGACCACCCCGGCGTTCGCCGAGGCCGCCAAGGTCTCGCTGAACGCGCGCGGCGACGGCGGCACCGGCTGGAGCAAGGCCTGGAAGATCAATTTCTGGGCCCGGCTGCTGGACGGCGACCGCGCCCACAAGATGCTCAGCGAGCAGCTCAAGGGCAGCACGCTGGCCAACCTGTTCGACACCCACCCGCCGTTCCAGATCGACGGCAACTTCGGTGCCACCTCCGGCATGGCCGAGATGCTGCTGCAGAGCCAGCACGGCGTCGTCGACGTGCTACCCGCCGTGCCGGCCGCTTGGCCGGCCGGCACGGTCACCGGCCTGAAGGCGCGGGGCGACGTCACGGTGGACGCCGAGTGGCGCAACCGGCAGGCCAGCCGGATCACGCTGACCGCCGGCCGCAGCGGCAACCTGACGGTACGCAACCCGATCCTGTCCACCGCCACGCTGATCGACCTGAGCACCGGCCAGGCCGTGCCGGTGACCCGCTCGGGCAACCAGATCACGTTCGCGGCCATCGCCGGTCGCCGCTACCAGGCCGTGTCCACCGGGGCCACCGGCACGATCACCGGGGTCGCCAGCAACCGCTGCGTCGACGTGCCGGGCGCCGCCACGGCCGACGGCACCGCCCTCATCCTGTGGGACTGCTCCGGCGCGGCCAACCAGATCTGGTCCCGCGAGTCCGACACCACGATCCGCAACCGCGGCAAGTGCCTCACCGCCGCGAACGGCGCCGCCACCATCAGCACCTGCGGCACGGCCACCAACCAGCGCTGGACCTACGACACCACCGCACGGACCCTGCGCAACCAGGCCACCGGCACCTGCCT
This sequence comes from Micromonospora sp. AMSO1212t, assembly GCF_008868145.1. Classification (NCBI taxonomy): domain Bacteria; kingdom Bacillati; phylum Actinomycetota; class Actinomycetes; order Micromonosporales; family Micromonosporaceae; genus Micromonospora; species Micromonospora sp. AMSO1212t. The sequence continues at coordinate 43,421 of NZ_WBKS01000008.1, read as the reverse complement.
GGACGCCAACGGCGGCGGCACCGCCAACAACACCCGTCTCATTCTCTGGCCGTGCACCACCGCGGCCAACCAGCAGTGGCTGATGTAGGAGGCATCTCCTTGAAATCGATCACACGCGCCACCGTCCTGACCCTGACCGCTTCCTTCCTCATCGCCGTCGCCCCCTCCTCCCCGGCCGCCGCCGAACCCGCCGCGTTCACCGGACAGATCACCGGGGTGGGCAGCGGCCGCTGCGTCGACGTCCCCGGCTCCAGCACCACCGACGGCACCGTCCTGGTCCTGTGGGACTGCTCCGGCGGGGTCAATCAGATCTGGAACCGGATGGCCGACACCACCATCCGCAACCGCGGCAAGTGCCTCACCGCCGCGAACGGCGCCGCCACCATCAGCACCTGCGGCACGGCCACCAACCAGCGCTGGACCTACGACACCACCGCACGGACCCTGCGCAACCAGGCCACCGGCACCTGCCTCGACGCCAACGGCGGCGGCACCGCCAACAACACCCGCCTCATCCTCTGGTCCTGCGGCACCGCCACCAACCAGCAGTGGCGCATCGGCGCGGCCGAATACCAGCCACTGCTCAACGTCGGGTTCGGCGGCTCGTTCACCACCGCCAGCGGGTACACCCCGGCGCCCGGCGAACTGGTCGACGGGCAGCTCACCCGGCTGGCCGGCACCGAGACCGTCGACGGCTCCGCCGTCACGCTCACCGGCGGCGGCACCGGCATCGGCTTCACCCCGCGCATCGCGCTGACCAGCGCCAGGTACGTGAACCGGAGCCTGCTGGCCGAGGCGGTCGTGCGCCGCCGGGCCGGGGCCACGATGGCCTTCGACACGGTGCTCAGCCTGGCCGGCGGCGCCTACTACCGATACGCCAACGGGTCGCAGAGCACCACCCAGTTCGGCATGTACGGACCGGACGCGCCCTACTACGACACCCGGCAGAACGGGCCGGACCTGTCCGACACACAGAACACCCACGTGGCACTGGCCTACGAGTACGTGAGCGACGCCTCGGCTCGCCTCGAGGCGTACGTGAACGGCTGCCGCGTCGGCACCGCCGTGACCACCCCGGTCGCCGCGGCCAACGCCGCGCAGGGCCTGCTGGCGTTCGGCAACGACGCCGGCACGAGGAACCGGGGCTGGCACGGCACCCTGGACGCGATCGCGCTGGCGACGATGCGCAGCGCGGCCGGCCCCGCAGACTTCCAGCTCGACGCGCCGCTCTGCGGCGGCGCCACCCCGCCGCCGGCCGGCTGTGAGAACGACCCCGGCACCAGCGGACCGGTCACCCCGGCCACCGTCATCCCGGTCGACCGGTGCGACACGCTGGAGCGGATCCGGCAGAAGGCCGCCCACGTGGTGCCGAGCCCCGGCCAGCTCGCCTGGCAGCAGCAGGAACTGACCGCCTTCCTGCACTACGGCATGAACACCTTCACCGGCGTCGAGTGGGGCACCGGCAACGAGGACCCGGCCCTGTTCAACCCGGCCACGGTCAACCCGGCGCAGTGGATGCAGGTGCTCAAGCGCAACGGCTTCAAGGAGGTCATCCTCACCGTCAAGCACCACGACGGCTTCCTGCTCTACCCGTCGCGGTACAGCACCCACTCGGTGCGATCCAGCCCGTGGCGCGACGACATCTTCCGCGCCACCGTCGACGCCGCCCGCGCGGCCGGCCTCGGTGTCGGCTTCTACCTCTCCCCCGCCGACGGCGCGGAGATCCCCGGCCGGCGCGGCGGCGACCGGTTCGGCAACAACAGCGCCCGGCGCTCGGTGACCATCCCGACGCTGGTCGCCGGCGACACCCGCACCCCGGCGCGGACCTTCACCTACCAGGCCGACGACTACAACGCCTACTTCCTCAACCAGCTGTACGAACTGCTCACCGAGTACGGCCCGATGTCCGAGGTCTGGTTCGACGGCGCGAACCCGTACACCGCGTACCCGCAGAACTACCAGGTCGGCGACTGGTACAACCTGATCAGGTCGCTGCAGCCGAACGCCAACATCGCGATCAACGGGCCGGATGTGCGCTGGATCGGCTCGGAGTCCGGCGCCTTCCGCGCCGACGAGTGGAGCGCCCTCCCGTTCAAGGGCGCCAATCCCGCCGCGCTCAACCGCGACGACGACCTGCTGGGCGGGCCGCAGTCGACCGACCTGGGCTCCAGCGCGCTGATCGGGCGCAACCTCGGCACCATCACCTACCTGTCCTGGTACCCGGCCGAGGCCGACGTGTCGATCCGGCCCGGCTGGTTCTGGAAGTCCGCGCAGAACGGCTCGGTCAAGACGCCCGACGCCCTGGTCCGGCTCTACGAGAACGCGGTGGGCCGCAACGCCAACCTGCTGCTCAACGTGCCGCCCAACCAGGCCGGCGTGCTGGACACGGCAGACGTCGCCTCGCTCGACGCGTTCGGCGCCACGATCCGCGGCCGCTACGGCAGGGAACTGTTCGCCCGGGCCGACGCCACCGGCACCGCCGCCGCACTGACCGACACGTCGCTGGCCTCGTTCTGGTCGCCGGCGAACAACGCCACCACCGGCTCGGTCGAGCTGACCTCCTGCCGGGCGCGCGCCTTCGACCGGGTGCTGGTGCAGGAATCGATCGGCAACGGCCAGCGCATCGAGGGCTTCGCCGTGGACGCCTGGATCAACGGCACCTGGCAGCAGGTCGCCACCGCCGGATCGGTCGGCTACAAGCGGATCGTGCCGCTGTCGTCCGCAGTCTCCAGCGACCGGCTGCGGCTGCGGGTCACCTCCGCGCGGGGCGTCCCACAGGTCGCCACGCTCACCGCCTACTCCACCGACACCGCCGCCAACCCCTCCTCCTGCTGACCCCGATGGGAGCTCAACACATGCGACTCCGACGACTCGCGGTCACCGGCTCGGTGGGCGCCCTCGCCGCCGCGGTGATCGCCGTGCCCGCCGGTACGGCCGCGGCCGTACCGGGCGATCTGCACGTCATCCCCGCTCTCAAGCAATGGACCGCCGGCACCGGCAGCTACACCTTCGGTGCCGCCTCCCGCATCGTTGTCGACCCCGCCTGGACCGCCCAGCTGAACGACGACGCGGCGACGTTCGCCGCCGACCTGCGCGACCTGACCGGCCGCACGGTTCCGGTCGTCACCGGCGCCGCCGCGGCCGGCGACATCCGGCTCACCCTCGGCGGCAACCAGCCCGTCGAGGGCTACACGATGACGGTCGGCTCCAGCATCGCCATCCAGGGCTCGACCGACACCGGTGCCTTCTACGGCACCCGCACCGTGCTTCAACTGCTCAAGCAGTCCAGCACCGTGCCGGCCGGCACCACCACCGACAGCCCGGTCAAGCCCGAGCGCGGCCTGATGGTCGACCAGGGCCGCAAGTACTTCACGGTGGATTGGCTCCGCAAGCACATCAAGGAGCTGGCCTACCTGAAGATGAACCGGTTCCACTTCCACCTGTCCGACACCTTCGGTTTCCGGCTGGAGAGCACCACCCATCCCGAGGTCGTCTCCGAGCAGCACTACACCAAGCAGCAGATGCGCGAGCTCATCGCGCTGGCCCGGCAGTACCACATCGAGATCGTCCCCGAGATCGACATGCCCGGGCACATGAACGCGATCCTGGCCAATCACCCGGAACTCCAGCTCACCGACGTGCGGGGCAACCGCGACCCGTACTACCTGGACCTGTCCAAGCCGGGCGCGTACACCCTGGTCCGGGACCTGATGACCGAGTTCCTGCCGCTGTTCCCGGGTCGGTACTGGCACATCGGGGCGGACGAGTACCTCGGCGACTACGCCAGCTTCGACGACTACCCGCAGCTTCTCGAGTACGCCCGCGCCAACTACGGACCGAACGCTGTCGCCCAGGACACCTACTACGGCTTCATCAACTGGGCCAACGACATCGTCCGCGCAGCCGGCAAGACCAGCCGGATGTGGAACGACGGCATCAAGAACAACGGCACCATCCGGCCGGCCTCGAACATCATCGTCGAGGCCTGGTACGGCCTCGGCATCGGCCCGCAGGCGCTGCTCGACCGCGGGCACACCCTCGCCAACGCCTCCTGGGACCCGACCTACTACGTGCCCGGCCGCAGCAAACCGAACCTGACCTGGGCGTACGAGACCTGGCGGCCGGACATGTTCCACGGCGGCGCCACCATCTCCGACCCGTCGCGCAATCTCGGCTCGCTCGTGCACGTGTGGTGCGACAGCCCGGACAACGAGACCGAGGACCAGATCGCCGCGGGCATCCGCACCATCCTGCGGGTGGTGGCCCAGCAGACGTGGGGCTCGCCCAAGCCGGTCGCCTCGTACACCGCGTTCACCACCGTCATGGACCGGATCGGCCGGGCGCCCGGCGGCCCGGGCGCGGACGGCAACCTGGCGCTCAACCGGCCGGTGACCGCATCCTCCACCGAGACGGCGAGCTTCCCGGCCACCGCGGCGGTCGACGGCAACCTCGGCACCCGCTGGTCCTCGGCCTGGACCGACCCCACCACGATCCAGGTCGACCTCGGCAGCAGCCAGGAGCTCTCCCGCGTCGTGCTGCACTGGGAGGCGGCCTACGCCCGCTCGTACCAGATCCAGACCTCCGCCAACGGCACCACCTGGACGACCGTGGCGAGCACGACCACCGGCGACGGCGGCAAGGACGAGCTGGCCGTCAGCGGCACCGCCCGCTACGTGCGGATGCAGGGCACCCAGCGCGGCACCGGCTTCGGCTACTCGCTCTGGGAGTTCGAGGTCTTCGGGCCCCGCCGCGGCCTGATCACCGGCCAGGCCAGCGCGCGCTGCATCGACATCCCGGCCAGCAACAGCGCCGACGGCACCGCGGTCAACCTCTGGGACTGCAACAGCGGGGCCAATCAGACCTGGACCCAGCGGGCCAACGGCAACCTGGTCGCTCTCGGCAAATGCCTCGAGCCGGCCGGCGGCAGCACCGCCGACGGCACCGGCATCGTGATCCGCACCTGCACCGACGCGGCGACCCAACGCTGGACCTACGACGCCGCCGGCAGCAGCTATCGCACCGGCGGTAAGTGCCTCGACGCCAACGCCGCAGCCACCGCCAACGGCACCCGTCTGGTGCTGTGGCCGTGCACCGGCGCCGCGAACCAGCGGTGGACCCTCCCCGCCGCATGATGCATGGAGGAGCAAGGTTGCGTCACGCACAATCCCCACCCGGGCCACGATCCCGGCGGCGGCCCCTGGCCACCGTGCTGGTCGCCGGCCTGACCGCCGGCGCGCTCGCCACACCGGGCGGACCGCCGCCGGCCGCGGCGGCGCCACCGTCGGACCCGGCCTACGTCAACGCATCCGGCCAGGTCTTCCCCGGTGTCCAGCCGGGCCCGGCCACGGTGTCGCTGTCCGGCGGCAGCTTCACGCTGGCCAACGCGGCACTGTCGGCCACCTGGAACCTCAGCGGCAGCACCGTCTCGCTGACCCGCTTCGACAACCGGGCGGCGAACCGCACGGCGCCGATGAGCCTGCGCGGGCTGTTCACGCTCACGCTGGCCGACGGCACCACCATCACCCCGGCGAACATGACGGTCACGGCCGCTCCGGCGCTCAGTGACCTGCCGGCCGACGCGGCCTCGGCCCGGCTCGCCGAGCGCTACGCCGGCAAGGCCGTCACCACCACCTTCCGGTACGCGTCCGGCGGGCGCACGCTCGAGGTGCAGTGGCAGGTACGGCTGCGCGGCGGCGCCAACTCGGTGCAGCACAGTTTCACCGTCCGGTCGGTGGCCGGCACCTTCGACATCACCTCGCTGCGCCTGGTGCAGCTGAGCCTCGGCGAGGCCCGCGTCATGGGTCAGGACGACGGCAGCCCGGTGGTGCACGGCGCCGCGGGCGGCGAGACGCTGTTCGTCGGCATCGAGAACCCGATGGCGAAGCCCACCGTGAGCGGCAGCGACGTCGACATCGCGGTGGCGCGCGCCGGCGACCTGATCCAGGGCGAGTCGTGGAACTACACGACGTCCACCGGTGTAGCCCCGGCCGGGCAGCTGCGCCGCTCGTTCCAGTACTACGTGCAGCGGGAGCGGGCCCACGACCGCCGGACGTTCCTGCACTACCAGTCGTGGATGGACCTCAAGCCGCCGGGCCTGGTCATCAACAGCGCGGAGCTGACCCGGGCGGTGAACCTGTTCGGCACGCAGCTGACCAACCGCGGCGCCAAGATCGACAGCTTCTGGGTCGACGACGGCTGGGACTACCTGCGCGCACCGGCGGTCAACGAGTCGAACCTCAACGTCTGGTCGTTCGACCCGACTCAGTTCCCCACCGGTTTCGCACCGCAGCGGGCCGCCGCCGCGCAGTACGGCGCGTCGATGTCGGTGTGGATGTCACCGTTCGGCGGGTACGGCCAAAGTGCCGGCACCCGAACCGCGCTCAACGCCAGCAAGCCGGCCGCCCAGCAGTACGAGACGCACGGCGGCGGCCAGTTCAAGCTGGGCGGCCCGAAGTACTACGAGCGGTTCCGGTCGGTCGCCTTCGACATGATGGACAACCAGGGCGTCCGCGGCTTCAAGTTCGACGGCATCGGCGGCGGCCTCTACCAGCGGGGCCCGAACGCCGACTACATCGCCGACTACGAGGCGCTGCTCAAGCTGACCGGCGACCTGCGGGCGCACCAGAAGGAGGTGTTCGTCAACGCCACCGTCGGCACGTGGGGCTCGCCCTACTGGCTGTGGTTCGTCGACTCGATCTGGCGCGACGGCGACGACGCGTACCTCAACGGCGCGGGCACCCCGCAGCAGCGATACGTCAACTACCGCGACTCCGAGACCTACCGCAACATCGCCGTGCAGAACCCGCTGTTCCCGGTGCCCAGCGTCATGAACCACGGCATCATCTTCTCCGACCGCACGCCGCAGTTCACCGCGGACCACGACCTGACCAAGCCCAGCGTGCAGGCTCAGGTCTCGCAGGACATCCGGGCGTACTTCGCGCTCGGGCTGAGCCTCCAGGAGCTGTACGTGCGCAACACGCTCGTCGACGCGAGCCGGCCGGGCGCGGCCTGGTTCTGGGACACCGTGGCGGCCAACGCCAGGTGGGCGCGCGCCAACCAGGGGCTGCTGAGCGACGTCCGCTGGGTCGGCGGTGACCCGGCCTCGGGCGCCGTCTACGGCACGACCGCCTGGAACTCCACGACGGGCGCGTCGAAGGGCATGCTGATGCTGCGCAACCCGTCGGCGTCGGCGCAGACGTTCACGGTGAACCCGCAGACGCTGTTCGAGCTGCCCGGCGGGGTGTGGCAGCGATACCGGTTCACCGAGCGGGACGGGCTGCGCCCCGGCTTCGTGGTCGGCCCGGCCGGACCGATGACCGTCACCCTCCAGCCGTTCGAGGTGGCCGTCTTCGAGGCGGCGCCGACCGACGAGCCGCTCGGCGGCACCACAGTGCTGTCGCGGGCCGGCTGGACAGCGAGCGCCGACAGCGTCGAGACGACCGGGGAGAACGGCAACGCCGCCAACGCCATCGACGGCGACCCGGCCACGATCTGGCACACCCGGTACGTCGGCGGGATCGCCGGCATGCCGCACCAGATCACGCTCGACACCAGGCGCAACCACCGGATCGAACGGCTGGACTACCTGCCCCGTCAGGACGGCGGGACCAACGGCATCATCGCCGACTACCAGATCCAGACCAGCGCCGACGGCGTCACCTGGACCCAGGTGGCCGCCGGCACGTTCGGTGCGGGCAGCGCCCTGAAGTCGGTCTCGTTCACACCCACCACGGCCCGCTACGTCCGCCTGTGGACCACCCGAGCCACAAACGGCGCCGGGTACGCCTCGGCCGCCGAGATCAACCTGTACGGCTCGGCAGCCTGACCGATTCGGCCGCCCCGGGGCAGCGCCGCCCCGGGGCGGCCGGCTCCTGCTGCCATGGCGAAGCGAAGGGATCCACCACGCTGTGCGCGTAGCCCTCTTCATCACCTGCGTCAACGATCTGTTGTATCCGCAGACCGGACGCGCCGTCGTCACCGTGCTGGAACGCCTCGGCGTTCACGTGGACTTCCCGCAGGCACAGACCTGCTGCGGGCAGATGCAGGCCAACTCCGGTTACCGGTCCGAGGCCCTGCCCCTCGTACGAGGATTCGTCGACACCTTCGCCGCGTACGACGCGATCGTCGCCCCGTCCGGCTCGTGCGTGGCGATGGTCCGCGATTCCTATCCGGCGCTGGACCCGGCCGCCGCCGAGATCGGCGCACGCACCTATGAGCTCTCGGAGTTCCTCATCGACATCCTCGGCGTCACCGACGTGGGCGCACGCTTTCCCGCCCGCGTCACCTACCACCCCACCTGTCACGGGCTCCGCATGCTCCGCCTGGGCGACCGGCCGGAGCGCCTGCTGCGCGCGGTGCGCGACCTCGACCTGGCCGAGCTGCCCGGCGCGGACGAATGCTGCGGCTTCGGCGGCACGTTCGCGCTGAAGAACAGCGGCGTCTCGGGAGCCATGCTCACCGACAAGTGCGCGGCGGTCCGCGACACCGGCGCGACGGTCCTCGCGGCGGCGGACAACTCCTGCCTCGCCCACATCGGCGGCGGCCTGTCCCGCAGTGGCGCACCGGTGCGAGCCCTGCACTACGCGGAAATCCTGGCGGCGGCGTGACCAGGAGACGGAGTCAGGCTCGCCCGGCGGCGCCGCTGGCCGAGGGCACGGCGTTTCCGGAGGCGGCCGCGGAGCGGCTGCGCGACACGCAACTGCGGGCCAACCTGCGCCGCGCCACCCACACCATCCGCGACAAGCGGGCCGCCGTGGTCGGCGAGGTCGAGGACTGGGAGGCGCTGCGTGACACCGCAGCGGCGATCAAGGCGGACGTCCTGTCCCGTCTGCCCGAGCTGCTCACCCGGTTCGAGGTGGCGGCGACCGCGGCCGGCGCGACGGTGCACTGGGCGCGCGACGCCGCCGAGGCCAACACCGTGGTGACCGCGCTGGTCCGGGACACCGGCGCCGACCAGGTGGTGAAGGTCAAGTCGATGCTCACCCAGGAGATCGGGCTGAACGAGGCCCTCGCGGCGTCCGGCATCGAGGCGACCGAGACGGACTTGGCCGAACTCATCGTGCAGCTGGCCGACGACCGGCCGTCGCACATCCTGGTGCCCGCCATCCACTACAACCGCACGCAGATCCGGGACATCTTCCGCGCCCGCATGCCCGGTGCGTCGGCCGAGCTCGGCGACGACCCGGCCGACCTCGCCGAGGCCGCCCGGCTGCACCTGCGCCACCGCTTCCGTACGGCGAAGGTGGGCATCTGCGGCGCGAACTTCGCCGTCGCCGAGACCGGCAGCCTCGTGGTGGTCGAGTCCGAGGGCAACGGCCGCATGTGCCTGACCCTCCCGGAGACGCTGATCGCCGTGGTGGGCATCGAGAAACTGGTGCCATGCCAGGCCGACCTCGGCACGTTCCTGCGCCTGCTGCCCCGCTCCTCCACCGGCGAGCGGATGAACCCGTACACGTCGATCTGGACCGGAGTGACCCCGGGCGACGGCCCGCGGGCAGTCCACGTCGTCCTGGTGGACAACGGCCGCACCGCCGCCCTCGCCGACCCGGTGGGCCGCCAGGCGCTGCGCTGCATCCGCTGCTCGGCCTGCCTCAACGTCTGCCCGGTGTACGAACGCGTCGGCGGCCACGCGTACGGCAGCGTGTACCCCGGCCCGATCGGCGCCATCCTGTCACCTCAGCTGACCGGCGTCGCCCTCAACGACACCGCACGCAGCCTGCCGTTCGCCTCGACGCTCTGCGGTGCCTGCTACGACGTCTGCCCCGTGAAGATCGACATTCCGCGGGTGCTGGTCCATCTGCGGCAGGCCGTGGTGGACAGCCGCCGGGCCCGGCCGTCGGGCGAGCGCGCCGCGATGCGCGCCGCGTCCTGGGTGATGCGCCACCGTAGGCGGTACGCGGCGGCACTGCGCGCCGCCCGTCGTGGCGCCGGGCTGATGCCCGGCGACCGGATCAAGCGCCTGCCGTGGCCGGCCTCGGCCTGGACGACCATCCGCGACGCGCCGAAGCCGGCCGCCGAGACCTTCCGAGAGTGGTGGATCCGTGAACGCTCGTGACGAGATCCTGGCCCGGGCCCGGCAAGCCGCGGCAACCGGCCCCACACACACGCCGGGCGACACGATGCCGTGCACACCGCGCCCGGGAGATGCCGACCGGTTCGCCGAACGGCTGGCCGACTACCGGGCGCTCGTCACGAGGTGCGCGCCCGAGGGGCTGTCCCGGTCGGTCGCCGCGGCGCTCGCCGGCGTACCGACGGTCATCGTGCCGGACGACGCTCCCCGTGGGTGGCTCGCCCACTACGACGGACGCGTGGTGACCGATGTGGACGCCGCGGACGCGGTGCTGACCGGCTGCGCGGCGGCCGTGGCGGAGACCGGCACGGTGATCCTCGACGCCGGGCCTGCCCAGGGTCCGCGAGTGCTGAGCCTGATTCCGGACCACCACATCTGCATCGTCCGCGCGTCGCAGATCCACGCCGACGTGCCGGACGCCGTGGCGGCGCTGCGCCCCACCGCCCCGCAGACCTGGATCTCCGGGCCGTCCGCCACCAGCGACATCGAACTCGACCGGGTGGAAGGTGTGCACGGCCCTCGGCGACTGCACGTGATCCTGGTGCGCTGAGCCGCACCCGGCGGTCCGGGAGCGCGCACCGCGCCTTCCGGGAACCGCCGGGCGCGGCCCGGCCCGGCTCAGCCGGCGCTCAGCCTCCAGTGCTGGCTGAGGTCGCCGTTGTCGGTCTGCTGCACGATCAACGCGCCGTCCCCGGTCGCGCTGCCGGACACGCCGAGCACCTTGCCGGTCGACACGTTCACCAGCTTGACGAAGTCGCCGGTCACCGTGACGAGGCGCCACTGCTGGTTGGCGCCGCCGTTGCTCGGCCACTGGATGATGCGGGTGCCGTCGGCGGCCACGTTGCCCTCCACGTCGACGAGCAGCGCCGAGTTGACGTTGGTGATCGTGGTGACACCGCCGGCCGCGCCGGCCATCTGCCACTTCTGGTTGGCGCCGCCGTTGCCCGCCCACTGCACCAGCTGCACGCCGGGTTCGGGGGACAGCGCCGGCACGTCCAGCACCTTGCCGCTGCGCCGGTTCGTCAGCGTGAAGGTGGACGCCCCGGCCTGGCCGCTGAGGGTGGCCTCGAAGGTGATCGGCGCGGCCTGCGTCTGGTGCAGGTCGAAGACCACGATCTCGTTGGCACCGGCCCGCAGCCAGGGTGCGGGACAGTAGAGCCGGTGCTGCGGGCCGATCTTCCAGTAGCGGCCGAGGTTACGGCCGTTGACCCAGACGACGCCCTTGGTCCAGCGCGACATGTCGATGTAGGTGTCACCGGTCTGGGTGAGGTTCACCGTGGCCTTGAAGAAAATGCCGGGCCGGGACGGGTTGCTGATCACCGGGCGCAGGCCGGCCACGTACGCCTCGTCGACCGGCAGTGAGAAGGTCTGCCACCCGGTCAGCGTGGTGCCGCCCAGCGACACCGAGTTCGTGATGCCCTTGCGGTCGACCACGTACCGGCCGAAGTTGTTGCGGCCCATGCCCTCGACCAGGATGTCCAGCGTCGGAGCGGCGACGGCCGAGCTCTGCAGGGGCAGCGCCGCGTTGCCGAGCACGATGCCCAGCGGTCCGGTGTAGGTGGACGCGACGTTCTGCCGCGAGATGCCGCCCTGGTAGACGCCGTTGAGGAACACGGTGGCGTAGTCGCGCACCGAGTTGACGGTGAGGTCGGCGCGGGCGTAGCCGGGCAGGGTGCGCCGGTAGAGGATGAAGCCAAAGCTCTGCCCGTACATCTCCATCGGCTGCGGGTTGACCGCGGACGGCAGCGCGGCGGGCAGGTTGTCCCAGATCGACGCGTACGGGGTGGGCTGGATGCCGGTCCGCACGATGGTGGGGATCGGCGCCGGCACGGCCGGCGGGGTGGTGCCGAGCGACGATGAGATGATCTTGCGGTACGCCGAGTACATGCGGCCCGGCCCGCCCTGCTCGGTGATCGGCGCGCCGTAGTCGTAGCTGGTGATGTCGGCCTGGTAGCCGCTGCCGTCGTCGTTCGCGTTGGCCCCGGCGAAGTAACCGAAGTTGGTGCCGCCGTGCAGCATGTAGAAGTTGAACGACAACCGGCCGGACATCAGCCCGCGCAGCTCGGTGGAGATGTCGGTGGTCGCCCCGGCGAAGGTGCCGTCGCCCCAGTGCGTCAGCCATCCCGGGTACAGCTCACCGGAGAAGGCAGGCACCGCCGGGAAGGACTGCCGTGCGGCCGCGATGGCGGCCGCGTCACCGCGGCTGAGCCCGATCGCCCCGCCGGTGACGACCGAGCGGGCGGCCTGCACCTGCGCCAGCGGATCCTGGGTGTAGAACGGGCCGGCGATGCCGGCCCGCAGCCACAGCTGCCGCAGCTCCTCGAGGTAGACGGTGTCGTTGCCGAAGAAGCCGTACTCGTTCTCCACCTGCACCATCAGGATCGGCCCGCCGTTGGCGACCATCAGCGGACGCACCTGCGCGGCCAGGGCGTTGACGTAGCGGGTGACCGCGGCCATGTAGTTCGGGTCGGACGCCGTCCGTACCCGCAGCTTGATGTTCGGGTGGCGCATCAGGTACGCCGGGATGCCGCCGGCGTCCCATTCGGCGCACACGTACGGGCCGGGCCGCAGCAGCACGTACATGCCCTCTTCCTGGCACAGCCGGATGAAGGCGGCGATGTTGCGGCGATCGGTGCTGAAGTCGAAGACGCCCTCGCGCGGCTCGACGTCGTTCCACATGATGTAGACGCCGATCGCGTTCAGGCCCATCGCCTTGGCCATCTGGATCCGGTGCCGCCAGTACTCCACCGGAATCCGGCACGGGTGCATCTCGCCGCTGCGGATCTGGAAGGGCTGGCCGTCCAGCAGGAAGTTGCTGCCGTCGGCGGAGAAGCCGAAGGTCTGCGCTGCGGCGGCGTGCGCGGGACCGCCCGACCCCAATGCGGCCGCGAACGGGGTGAGCGTGCTGACTGCGAGCAGTGTGCGTCGGCGCATGAGGCTCCCTTAGCTCGGTGCGACTACACCGATCGTGCCAGCCTATGCTCGAAGTTGTAAATATTTACATCTAAAGTTGCTTATCTTTTCATGAACGCGGTCAGCGCATCGGGAAGTCTCGATACAGAAGGCGGCTCACCAGCCGGCCAGGACGGAGGTGGCGACCGCCAGGCCGCCCGTCACGACCAGCAGGCCGCCCGCGGCCAGTAGAACCGCGTCGCCCGGCCGCCCCAGTCCGCCGGGCTGCCGGACGACCCGGTAGCGGCGGCGGGCCAGGACGGCCACCGCGACGGCCACCGGCGCGCAGGCCAGCACGCATCCCGCCGCGAAGGGATGGCGGGGCACCAGCTCCCGGCCGGCCAGCACCAGCACGGTGGCCGTCGCGAGAGCGGTGCGCAGCCACGCGAGCAGCGTGCGTTCGGCCTGCGCGCCGGGGTCGGGTGGCCGGCGTGGCTCCATCAGATCAGCACCGCCAGGCTGATCATCACGCCGGACACGATCACCGCCGCCGCCGACACCACCACGACGGGGGTGGACGGCAACGGCGCTCGCATCCGCAGGGCGCGCTCGTTGCGGATCCAGCGGGGAAACGCCTCGGCGGCCACCAGGACCGCCAGCAGTGCCAGCACCGCGGCGGCCCACTGTGCGCCGTCGCGGCCGAAGGCCTTCACCGCGACAGCGGCCACCATGAGACCCAGGGACGTACGCAACCAGGCGAGGAAGGTGCGTTCGTTGGCCAGGGTGAACCGCGGGTCCGGCTCGTCGCCCGTCCCGTAGACCCGGCGCGGCCAGCGACGGTCGTCAGGCGGCCGGGGTCCATGGGGCGTCACCGCACTCCTCCTGCACACGGGCGAGCTCGCGGGTGAGCGACGCCCGGATCGCCGCATACGCCGGGTCGTCGTAGACGCTGCGCATCTCCCACGGGTCGGCCCGCAGGTCGAACAGCTCCCACTCGGGCGGCTGGGGCGTCGCGGACGTGCCGGGCAGGCCGAGCCCGTCGGCGTAGTAGAAGACGAGCTTGTGGTCATGGGTGCGCACCCCGTAGTGCGCCCACACGTGGTGCTCGTTGTCGTCGTGCTCCCAGTAGCGGTAGTACACCGACTGCCGCCAGTCGTCCACGTCGTCGCCGCGCAGCAGGGGCCGCAGCGAACGGCCCTGCATCCGCGGGTCGGCCGGCACCCCGGCGTAGTCGAGGAACGTCTGGGCGAAGTCGACGTTCATGGCGAGGGCGTTCGTCGTCGTACCAGCCGGGATCTCCGCCGGGTAGCGGATGAGGAACGGCATCCGCAGCGACTCCTCGTACATGAAGCGCTTGTCGTACCAACCGTGGTCGCCCAGGAAGAAGCCCTGGTCGGAGGTGTAGACGACGATGGTGTCGTCGGTCAGCCCGTGCTCGTCGAGGTAGTCGAGCAGGCGGCCCACGTTGTCGTCCACACTCGCCACGCAGCGCAGGTAGTCCTTGATGTAGCGCTGGTAGGTCCAGAGCGCCGCCTCGTCGGGGTCGAGGTCCGGCGGCAGCAGTTCCTTGACGTCGTCGGCGGTCAGGTCCCGGTCGATGCGCATCCGGGCGGCCCGCGCGGCGGCGGCGTGCCCGGAATGGTCGTCGTCGAAGGTGGCCGGGACGATCACGTCGTCGACGTACATGTCGCGGTGCTTGTCGTCGGGTTCCCAGTTGCGGTGCGGGGCCTTGTGGTGCACGAGCAGGCAGAACGGCCGCGACCGGTCGCGCTGGTCGAGCCAGTCGACGGCCAGGTCGGTGATGATGTTCGTGCAGTAGCCGGGCCGGACCCGCTCCACGCCGTCGGCGCCGTAGAAGACCGGATCGCGGTAGCGGCCCTGGCCGGGCACGACCTCCCAGTAGTCGAAACCGCGGGGGTCGTGCTCCGGCCCGTGCCCGAGATGCCACTTGCCGACCAGGGCGGTCTGGTAGCCGGCCCGGCGCAGCAGCTCGGGGAAGACGAGCTGACGGTTGTCAAACTCGGTCGACAGCGTCTGCACGCCGTTCACATGGTTGTAGGTGCCGGTGAGGATGGTTGCCCGGCTCGGCGCGCACAGCGAGTTGGTGCAGAAGCAGTTGCCCAACAGGGCGCCGCCGGCCGCGATGCGGTCGATGTGCGGTGTCTCGTTGATCTTGCTGCCATAGGCGCCAACCGCATGCGCGGCATGGTCGTCGGCCATGATGAAGACGATGTTGGGCCGCACGGCCTTCCTTTCTTGCCTGGAGTCGCTCAACCTCAGGCGGCGTAGGCGGCCGCGTCGTAGTAGCTGGCCGGGTCGGTGGCCTCGGGCAGCTTGCCGAGGTCCTTGAACAGGCCGTTGAGACCGCTGAGCCAGCCGTTCACGGTGCCGTCCTTCGACCTGGCGGCGAGTTCGGCGGAGGGCAGGAACCGGGCGTTGGTGGCCTCGGCGCGCAGCTGGTCGGCGGGCGCCGACCTGAGGAACTTCGTGGTCACCTCAACCGCGGCGTCGAGGTTGGCGGCCCGCTCGTCGTTGGCGGCCTTGAGGACCGCGAGCACCTTCTTCACGAGCTCCGGCTTGCCGCTCACGACCTGATTGCGTCCCACGTACGCGGACGGGAAGCTGACCTTCGGGTAGAAGTCCTCGTTCTTGGACAGCTCGGCGAGATCCGGCACCCGCTTCTTGATCGTGCCGATGAGCGGGTACCAGATGCCGGCCGCGTCGATCTGCCCGGAGCCGAACGCGGTGACCACCGTGCTGGCGTCCATGGACACCTTCTGGATGTCGTCGATGGTGAGCCCGGCCTGCTGCAGGGCCAGCCGCACGATCATGTCGCCGGAGGTGCCCTCCGGTACGCCGACCTTCTTGCCCTTGAGCGCGGCGACCGAGGTGATGCCCGGCTGGGCGATGACCCGGTCGGCGAAGCCGAGCGAGTTGATCGCGATGACCCGCGCCTTGCCCGAGGCGGGCAGCCACATCGCGCCGGGGCCGATGTAGCCGAAGTCGAGGTCGCCGGCGCCCAGCGCCTGCACCTGCAGCGGCCCGTTGGTGAAGACCTTGAGCTCGGGCTTGAGGCCGTGCTGCGCCCACAGGCCCTTGTCCTCGGCGATGGCCATGAGGCTGGCGCCGGTGAAGTCGGCGATGTAGCCGAGCTTGACCGGCTCGGTGGCGGAACCGGAGCCGCCGGTTCCGGACGGCTCCTCGTCGCCGCAGGCGGCGAGGGCGGCGGTGGCGCCGATGCCGGCGAGGCCGGCGAGAACGGAACGACGGGACAAAGGACTCATCGGGCGGAACCTTCCTGTACGGGCTGGTGATACACGGCGCGCCAGACCCGGTTGCGGATCCGGGTGAACTCCGGGGAGAGACGGACGGCTTCGGTGCGCGGGTACGGCAGGTCGACGTCGATGACCTCCTGCACCCGGCCGGGCCGGGCGGCCATGACGACGACCCGGTTGGCGAGGTAGACGGCCTCGTCCACGTCGTGGGTGATGAACATGACGGTGCGCTGCTCGGAGCCCCAGGTCGCCAGCAGCTGGTCCTGCATCTGCACGCGAGTGAGGGCGTCGAGCGCGCCGAACGGCTCGTCCATGAGCAGCACCTGCGGGTCGACGGCATACGCCCGGGCGATCGCGCAGCGCTGCCGCATGCCGCCGGACAGCATCCGCGGCAGCACGTCGGCGAAGTCGGTCAGGCCCACCAGGTCGATGAAGTGCTGAGCCCGCCTGCGCCGCTCGGCCCGGCCGACCTTGGCGATACGCAGGCCGAACTCGACGTTGTCCCGGACGGTCAGCCAGGGGAACAGCGCGTACTGCTGGAAGATGACGCCGCGTTCCGGGCTGGGCCCGCGCACCGGACGGTTGTCGACGAGCACCTCGCCGCCGGTGGGCTCGACGAGGCCGGCCGCAATGTTCATGAGCGTCGACTTGCCGCAGCCGGAGGGCCCGACCACGGTGACGAACTCGCGGTCGGCGATGTCCAGGTCCACGCTCTGCAGCGCCTGGAAGGGCTTGCCGCCGACGTCGAAGGTGCGGCTGGTGGAGCGGAAGGAGATCTTCTCGGTCATCGGCGTTCCTGCCATCCGGTGAGGCGCTTCTCGGCCGCGAGCAGGAGCCGGTCCATGATCAGGCCGAGCACGCCGATGGTGATCAGTCCGACGAAGATGCTGGGCAGGTCGTAGTAGATCTGGGCCTGCTGCATCCGGTAGCCGAGCCCCTCCTGCGCGGCGATCAGCTCGGCTGCCACCAGGGTGGCCCACGCCGCGCCGAGGCCGACGCGCATGCCGACCAGGATGAACGGGGTGGAGGCGGGCACGACCACCCGGCGGAACACCACGGCGTCGCCGGCACCCAGCACCCGGGCCGCGTTGATCGTGGTCTTGTCGACGCTCACCACGCCCTGGAACGTCGACACGACGCAGGACAGGAACGCGGCCAGGAAGATGACGAAGACCTTGGGGGTCTCTCCGATGCCCATCAGCAGGATGGCGAGCGGGATGACGGCCAGCGGCGGGATGGTGCGGAAGAACTGCACGTAGGGCTCGATGAGGCCGCGCGCGGTGCGGTACCAGCCCATGAGGAAGCCGACCGGGACGGCGAGCGCGGTCCCCAGCGCGAAGCCGATGAACACCCTCCGGAGGCTGGCCAGGGCGTCGTCGAGCAGCGTGCCGTCCATGGCCAGTTCGCCGGCGCGGACGGCGACCTCCTGGGGGCCGGGCAGTCCGGACACGCCGGCCCGGGCCAGGCCGGTCCAGATGCCGAGGCCGAGCGCCACGGCGAGCACGTTCCAGACCGGCAAGGGCAGGGCGCGGCGCGGCGGCGAGGCCGCGCGGGTGGTTCCCGGCGCGCGCGGCCGCGACGGACGGACATCTGTCGGCACGGTGGTCCTCCGTAGCCAGGTCGGGGAGCGGGGCTGGACGAATCTTGGGCGCCATCGCGAATCTTGTCAACCCGTCGGACTAAATAGGCCGAGCTGGTCGCGACGTAGGACGTCTCATCTTTGGCGGCAGTGTAGCCGCAGATTTTTGTTCAACCCATTTACGTTAATGAGTGGCGCCGCCATACTCCGCATAACCGACTCGCGGAGACGAAGGAGTCCCATGCCATCCCCTCGACGCCGCAGGCTCGCGGCGTACCTCGCCGTCGTGCTCGGCACGACGATCGTCGCCCCTCTCACCGGCGGCACGGCCCCGGCCGCCGCCGCTCCCGTGAACCTCGCCCGCACGGGCACCGCCACCGCGTCCAGCGTCGAACTGGACCGCGCCGATTTCGTCGCGGCGCACGTCAACGACGGCAACCGCAACAGCCGGTGGTCGTCGAAGTATCAGGACAACAGCTGGGTCCAGGTGCAGCTGGCGTCCGCCGCGCGGGTCGACCACGTCACGATCAGCTGGCCCAACGCCTGCGCCCGTGACTTCGTCCTGCAGACCTCGGCCAACGGCACCACCTGGACCGACGTGGCCCGCGTCCAGCGCGACACCTGCCCCCGCACCGACGTCATCGACGTGAAGTCGGCCCAGCCGGTGACCCACGTGCGGATGCAGGGACGCCAGCGGTGGTCGACCTACGGGTACTCGATCTCCGAGTTCGAGATCTGGGACAGCGTCGCGCCGGCACCCGCGCCGTCGCTGGGCCTGATCCCCAAGCCGGTGTCGTTGTCCGAGAACGGCGGCACGCCGTTCACCCTCGCCCCGGGTAGCCCGATCGTCGCGCTCGGCGCCGGAGCGAGCGCGCCGGCCAACCACCTGGCCGACATCCTGCGCCCGTCCACCGGCTACGCCCTGCCGGTCGTCGCACAGAGCAGCGCCGCCTCGCAGATCGTCCTCGACGTCGGCCCCGGCAAGGGACCGGCCGGCCAGGCCGCCGAGGGATACCGGCTGACGAGCACCTCGTCGCGGGTCACGATCAGCGCCGACACCGCGGCCGGCGCGCTCCACGGCGTACAGACGCTGCGGCAGCTCTTCCCGCAATGGGTGGAGTCGGACACCGTCGCCGCCGCGGTCTGGCAGGTACCGGCCGTGACCGTCACCGACTGCCCACGTTTCGCCTACCGCGGGATGATGCTCGACGTCGCCCGCAGTTTCTACCCGATGAACGAGGTCAAGGCGTACATCGACGCCGCGGCCCAATACAAGATCAACCGCCTGCACCTGCACCTGACCGACGACCAGGGCTGGCGGATCGTGATGGACAACCCTGCGTCCAACCCCGCGGGGATCGACTACTCGCTGCTGACCCAGGTCAGCGGCCGCACGGCGATGACCTACAGCCCCAGCGGCCAGCTGATGGGCACCGAGCTCGGCGTCACCGGCTTCTACACCAAGGCCGACTACGCCGAGATCGTCCGCTACGCGGGCGTCAACGGCATGACTGTGGTCCCGGAGATCGACGTGCCGGGGCACACCAACGCCGCGCTGCACGCCATCCCGCAGCTGAACGCCGCGGGCGCGCAGCCGAAGCCGGCCCCCGGGCAGCAGACCGTCCCGCACAACGGCACCGGCAACGTCGGCTACTCCTCGCTCGACGCCGACAGCCCCGCCACGTACGAGTTCGTCCGGCAGGTGCTGACCCAGATCGCGGCCATGACGCCCGGCCCGTACCTGCACATCGGCGGCGACGAGGCCCACGTCACCAGCCACGCGGACTACACCACGATGGTGAACAACTTCAACGCGACGGTCGCGTCGCTCGGCAAGACCGTGGTCGGGTGGAACGAGTACTCCGGCACGACGCTGCCGCAGAACAACGCCGTCGTGCAGTACTGGAACGGCGACCGCACCGCGGTGGCCACCGCGGTGAACAACCGGGGCGCCAAGGTGCTCCTGTCCCCCGCGCCGCACACGTACGTGCCGCAGAAGCAGGACCCGCGCCAGCCGCAGGGCGGCACATGGGCGTGCGGCGGGCCGTGCGGTCTCGACCGGCACTACGACTGGGACCCCGGCACCTTCATCCCGAACATCGCCGAGAGCAGCGTGCTCGGCGTCGAGTCGGCCCTGTGGGGCGAGTGGATCCGCCGCCTCGGGCAGGCGCAGTACTACAGCTACCCGCGGCTCATCGCCACCGCCGAGGTGGGCTGGACCCCGCAGGCTCAACGCGACTACGCCGACTTCACCACCCGGCTGTCGGTGGCCGGCGGCCGGCTGACCGTCCAGGGAATCAACTTCTTCCCCACCGCCGACGTCCCGTGGCGGCGCCAGGTCATCGCTAGGCCGGCCACGGTGACCGTCGGCGCTCAGGCCGGCGCCACCTGGACGGTCACCGCCCCCGGCGCCGCGTCCGCCGACCTGATCGCCACGGTCACCTGGAGTGACGGACGCGTCGAGTCGCTGCCGGTCACCGCGACCCGGGAGGCGAACATCACGGCGATGCAGATCAACAGCGCGTTCACCGTGGTGTCCCGGCGTACGTTCGCGGCGGCCGGCACATACACCGGCACGCTGTCGGTGCGCTCGGCCGGACAGGCCCCGATCACCCGGGCACTGACCGTCACCGTGCGCGCCACCTGACCGTGGCGTCGCCGCCGTCGCCCCGCCCGGAGCGACGGTGGCGACCGGCGCCGACATGGGGGAGGCATGATGGTGCGGTGATGGAACGCCCGGATGCCATGCAACGCGTGCGGCGAGCGCACACCGAGACCCTGCTGGCGCAACTGCGCAGTGCCGGGCCGCTGAGCCGGGCAGAGCTGATCCGGCTGACCGGGCTGTCGCGCACGACGCTGTTCGACATCATCGGCGACCTCATCACCCGCGGCGTCGTCGTCGAACGCGAACCCGAGCTGTCCGGCCAGCGCGGACGCGGACGGCCGACCTCGACGGTCAGCCTCAACCCGTCCGCCGGGCGGATCATCGGTATCGACCTCGCCCGCGCGAGCATCACCGTCGTCATCGCCACGCTCGGCCACGACATCCTGGCCAGCGGCACCCGCGCCGTCACGCTCACCGCGGGACCGGCCCGGCGCGCCGACGCGGCCGGCAAGCTCATCGACGACCTCGTCCGCGAGCACGACATCGACCTGCGTGCCCTCGAGGCGATCGGCATCGGCCTGCCCGGCCTCGTGACCGGGCGCGGCCGCCCGGCCGGCGGCGGCGGCTCCTCGGCGACCGCCAAGCAGATCAGCACCCGCATCCACGAACGCTACGGCGCGGCCGTGATCACCGACAACAACTCGCGGCTGGCCGCCCTCGCGGAGGGCACCTGGGGCGCGGCCCGCGACGTTCGTGACGCCGTCTACGTGCGGTGGAGCGATGGCGTGGGCGGCGGCTTCATCGTCGACGGCCAGCTGGCCCGCGGCGCGCACGGCGCCGCCGGCGAGATCGGGCACGTCAGCGTGGACCCGGACGGCGATCCCTGCCCGTGCGGCGGACGCGGCTGCTTGGAACTGCTGATCCGCCCGTCCGCACTGATCGAGCAGTGCGCCCGCCGCGGCGTCACCGTGCGGGATCCGGCCGACCTGGTCGCGCAGGCGCAGGCCGGCGTGCCGGCCGTACGGGAGGTGCTGCACGACGCCGCGGTCCTGCTCGGTCAGGTGCTGTCGGGCTCGGTGGTGCAGCTCGACCCCGGCACGATAGCCATCGGGGGCCTGCTGGCCCAGGCCGGCGACACGGTGCTCGAACCGGTGCGCACCGCGATCGCCCGGCTGGCGATCCCCCGTCATCCCCGGCGCGTGGACGTCGTGCCCGCCCAGTTCGGTGACGAGGGCGGAGCGATGGGCGCGGTGGCGGCCGCCCTGCGGTTCACCGCGTCCGAATCCCTGCTGCCGACCCGGCCGCTGACGTAGCCGTCGCCGCAGCGACGGCGCGCAGGAAACAGATCAGCCGGCGCAGCACCCACAGGTCCTCGACCACCGCTGTCGCCCGGCTAGTAGGCCGCGGACAGGACGGTGAGCAACCCGGCGACCACACCGGTCATCGCCTCCCGGCCGGCCGCCAGGTATCGCCGCGGGTCCGCCGAGGCAGGCAGGGCCCCGCGGACCGCGTCGGTGAACGCGACGTTGAGCGCGGTGCCGACATTGATCTTCACCATGCCGCGGGCGGCGGCGGCCCGGAGCTGCTCCAGCGGGACCCCGGACGAGCCGTGCAGGACCAGGGGTACCGGCACGGCGTCGCGAATCGCGCTCACCAGGTCGAGGTCCAGCGACGCCGTCCGCTCGGCCATGGCGTGTGAGCTGCCCACCGCCACGGCGAGCGCGTCGACTCCGGTCTCGGCCACGTATCGGGCCGCCTCGGCCGGGTCGGTGCGGACCCCGGCGGCGTGGGCGCTGGCCGGGGCGTCTGGTTTCCCGCCGACGTAGCCGAGCTCCGCCTCCACCCACAGCCCGCGGTCGTGCGTCCACTCGGCGGCCTTGCGGGTGGTGGCGACGTTTTCCGCGTACGGCAACGCGGAGGCGTCGACCATCACCGAGCTGAAGCCGGCGGCCGGAGCCTGCACCAGCAGGTTCAGGTCGTCGACGTGGTCCAGGTGCAGCGCCAGGTCCGCGGACGCCCGATGCGCGATGTCGGCGGTGGCCGCGGCGATGGCCGACACGCCGCCGTGGTAACGCGCCGCGTTCTGGCTGATCTGCAGGATGGCCGGCCGGCCGGCACGCTGCGCGGCGGCGGCGATCGCCTGCGCGTGCTCGATCGTGATGACGTTGAAGGCGAACACACCGGTACCGGCGGCGCGCGCGGCGGCCACCAGGTCGGCGGTGGGTACGAGGGTCATCGAAAGTCCTCAGGCGGTCGGTGCGGGCAGGACGACGGCACGCGAGAGCAGCCGCGGCCGGTCCGGGTTCAGGCCGCGGCGCACGGCGAGCTCGACCGCGAGCCGCTGGGCGGTGGTGAGATCGGCCATGGCGTCGATGCCGTTCTGCACCACGAGCGCGCCCGAGGCGGCGACGTCCTCGCGGAGTCCGGGCACCGGCTCCCCGAAGATCCACACCACCGACCGGTGGTCCACCACGCTGATCGGGCCGTGCCGGAACTCCATGGCGGGGTAGGACTCGGCCCACACCTGCGCGGCCTCCCGCACCTTCAGGGCCGCCTCGTGTGCCACGCCCACCGTCCAGCCGGTGCCGAGGAAGGTGAACTGCTGCCGGTCGGCCAGGGCCGGGTCGAGCGGCGCGTTCAGCGACGCCTGCGCCTCGAGGACGGCCGGCGTGAGGCTCTCGCCGAGGCCGGCCCGCCACGCGGCCAGCGCGGTGGTGGCGAAGCGGGTCTGCACCACCGACTCCTCGTCGGCGAAGTCCAGCACCACACTGGCGTTCGCGAGCTTGGCCGCGGGCCGGTCGGCAGCGGTCGTGATGACGGTGGAGCGGCTGTCGGCCGGCAGCTGACCCAGCAACCGCAGGATCTCGGTCGTGGTGCCGGAGCGGGTGATGGCGACCACCCGGTCGTAGTAGCGGCGGGCCGGGAACTCCGACGCCGCGAACGCGTCGGTCTCACCCTGACCGAGCGCCTCGCGCAGCGCCGCGCAACTTTGCGCCATGAAGAAGGACGTACCGCAGCCGACGACCGCGACCCGTTCGCCCAGGCGCGGGAGCATCTCCGTGGCACGCGACCGGGCGATCAGATCCGCGGCGCGGCGCCAGGTCTCGGGCTGGGCGGCGATCTCGGAGGCGACGTGGAACACGATTCCTGCTTTCTGTCGGTGTGGTGCGTCTACAGCTGTTCGACAGTGGCCACGGGCAGCAGCCGGGCGGCCACGGCGTCGTCGTACTCGCCGGCGTAGGGACAGGCGACGGCCGCTGCGGAAACGGCCACGGCCCGGGCGAAGACCTCGGGCCACGGCGTCCCGGCGACCAGACCGGCCGCGAGCACGGCGGCCAACGCGTCTCCGGCCCCGGTCGGGTTGCCGTGCACGGCCTCCGGAACGCGGGCGTGGTAGGTGGCCCCGCCGGCTACCGCCACGAAGCCGTCGGCGCCGCGGGACACCACGCCGGCTCCGGCGCCGTGACGCACCAGCCGGTGCGCCACCGCCACGGCGTCGTCACGGGTGCGCACGGGCCGGCCGAGCAGCCCGGCCGCCTCTTCGGCGTTCGGTTTCGCCACCGCCGGCCCGGCCGCCAGGGCGCCGAGCAGGGCCGGTCCCTCGGCGTCCACGATCGCCTCGGCGCCGGCGGCCCGGGCGACCGTGACGAGATCGGCGTACGCGCTCTCGGGCACGCCCGGCGGCCGGCTCCCGGACAGCACCACGACCCGCGCCTGCCGGACCTGGCTCGCGAAGGTCGCGCGGAACTCCGCCCACTCCGCGCCGGTGACGGGCGGACCGGGCTCGTTGAGGACCGTCGCCGAGCCGCCGGCGACCACGGTCACCGTCCGGCGGGTCTCGGCGGCCAGCCGGGTGAACCGCGCCGGCAGGCCGGCACCGGCGAGCTCGGCCTCGAGACGCTCGCCGGTGGCGCCGCCGGCGAGACCCAGGACCAGGACCGGGGCACGCAGCCGGTGCAGCACCCGGGCCACGTTCACGCCCTTGCCCCCGGCGCGGGCGATTACCTCCGAGACCCGGTGCGAGCTGCCCGGAACCAGCGCCGGCAAGGCATAGGTGAGGTCGAGAGCCGGGTTGAGCGACACCGACGCGATCACTTGACCGACCCCGCGGTGAGGCCGCCGACGACCTTCCGCTCGATCAGCGCGAACAGGATGATCACCGGAATGGTGGCCACCACGGACGCGGCGAACAGTTGTCCCCATTCGATCTGGTAGCCGCCGAGGAAGCTGTCGAGCACCACGGTCAGCGGTTGCTTCTCCGGATCGGACGTCAGGATCAACGCGACGACGAACTCGTTCCACGCCGAGATGAAGGTGAAGATCAGCGCGGTGACGATGCCGGGCCAGGCGAGCGGCAGGGTGATCCGGAACAGCGCTCCGAGCCGGCTGCTTCCGTCCACGGTGGCCGCCTCCTCCAACTCCGGCGGGATGGAGCTGATGTAGGCGTTGAGGATCCACGTCGCGAACGCCAGGTTGAACCCCGCGTTGACCAGCGTCAGCCCGAGCACCGAGTTGTTCAGGCCGAGCGCCACGAACTCCCGGTAGATGCCGACCAGCATCGCGGTGGGCTGGAACATCTGGGTGACGAGAACCAGCAGCAGGAACACCATCCGGCCGCGGAACCGGTACCGCGCGGTGTAGTACGCCGCGGGCAGCGCCACGAGCAGGACCACCAGGGTCGCGCCGGCCGCGACCTGCAGGCTGATCCAGAGGTTGGCGCCCAGGCCGCTGGTCCACATGCTGACGAAGTTCGACCAGTCGAACTCCGACGGCAGGTAGTTCGGGTCCTTGAGCTGGTCGGACGGGCGCGCGGCAGCGACCACCATCTCCAGGTACGGGAGCAGGAAGAGGGCGGCGATCGCGTACGCGATGACGGCAAGAATGATCCTGCGGGCCGAGGGTCGGGGCTTGACGCGACGCGGGGGTTGACGCATAGGGCTCGGCGCGACGGCTGTGGTCATGACTGCACCTGCGATTTTCCGCTGCTGGCCCTGACGAAGAGCCCGACCAGCACGATGACGATGCCGAAGTTGACCACCGACATGGCCGCCGACTCGGCGATCGACGACGACTTCAACTGGTACATGAAGATGGTGGTGGTGGCGGTCTCGTCGCCCGGCCCGCCGCCGGTCATGGCCCAGATGATCGGGAAGCTGTTGAAGACGTTCATGATGTTGATCAAGATGGCCACGAGCAGGGCCGGGCGCAGCAGCGGCAGGGTGACTGAGAGATAGGTACGCCACGCGGACGCGCCGTCGAGCACAGCCGCCTCGTAGACGTCGCCGGGGATGCCCTGCAGGCCGGCCAGTATGGCGTAGGTGGTGAACGGCACCGACACGAACACCGCGACGCCCATCATCCACCAGATCGCGACGGACGGCCGGCCGAGCCAGTCCGCCTGCGCGGTGCCGAGCTCCGTCAGCAGCCCGATGTCGTGCAGGAAGATGTTGATCAGCCCGGACCGGGAGTCGAGCATCCAGCGGAACACCACGGCGGTCATGAAGACCGACGCCGCCCACGGCGCGATGAGGGCCCAGCGAGCCACCCTGCGGCCGGGGAAGCTCTGGTTGAACAGCTGCGCGAGAAGCAGCGAGACGATCACCGTGACCGTCACGACGACCACGACCCACAGGGCCGTGCGCATCACGACGGCATCGAGCGACGGCTCCTGGAACAGCGCTTCGAAATTCGCGGAGCCCACGAAGCCGTGGTCGAAGCCGATCGCGTCGATCTCGTGGAACGCGGTGCGGAACATCAGGACGACCGGCACCAGCACCACGCCGATGATCAGCAGGATCGCCGGCCCGATCCAGATCAGCGGTTCCAGCCCTGCCCACCGGGAGCGCCGGCGACGGCGTGGCGTGCCGTCCGGCGTGGCGCTGACCGCGGCCGGGGGCCGCGGCAGCGTCGCAGTTCTTGCCATTCTCAGTCCCATCCGGGCGTCGGACGGTGACGCGCGGGCTCGGGACAGCCGCGCGCCACCGTGGTCTACGCGGGGCCGGTCAGCGCCCGGTCGCCTTGGCCTGCAGGTCGCCGAGCACGGTTGCCGGGTCGTCCTTGACGGCCAGGCCGATGCTCTTCTTGACCGCGGGCAGGACCGTCGCGGTCCACTTCTCGTCGCTCGGGAACTGCACGGACTGCGGCAGCAGGCTGGAGAACGTGCCCAGCACCGGGTCGCTCTTCAGGCTGTCCAGCGCCGACTGGGTGCCGGGCAGCAGGGCGTACTGCTTGGCGAACGACAGCTGGTATTCGTCGCTGAGCGCGAAGTCCATGAACTTCTTGATCGCCGCGGCCTTGCCGGCGTCGTCGGTCTTGAAGGCCTGGATCGCGTCGGCCACGCCGAGCGTCTGCTGGACCGGGCCCGTCTTGCCGGGCACCGGCGCGGTGGCGTAGTCGGTCTCGCCGAGCTTGCCGGCCTTCGCGATGGTGGCGGTGAGGAACGGGCCGTTGAACTGCATGCCGACCTTGCCCGCGGCGAAGTCGGCGGCAGAGTTGGCCGTCCGGTCGTAGGTCGCCGGGTTGGGCTGGGTGAGGCCGGCGCCGACGAGATTCTTCAGGAACGTGAAGGTCTCGACGTTCTGCGGGCTGTCGATGGTGTACTTGTCACCGGTCTTCCAGCCACCGCCGTTACCCAGCATCCACAGCGTGGACTCGGCCTGCGCCTCCTCCGGTCCCAGCGGCAGGGCGTACGGGATGTAGTTCTTGGCCTTCAGCGCCTTCGCGGCCGTCTCGAGCTCGGCCCAGGTGGTCGGCGGCTCGGCGATGCCGGCCTCGGCGAACGCTTTCTTGTTGTAGAACATCGCCCGGGCCGAGGTGACGAACGGCGCGGCGTACTGCACGCCGTCGACGCTGAGCGCGTCCTTGAAGGTCGCGGTGCCGGCGTCGGGTTTCGACATGACCTCGGAGAGCGGCGCGATCAGCTTGTTCGTCGCGTACTGCGGGTAGAACACGCCCTGGAGGATGTCCGGGTAGTCCTTGTTCTGCAGCTGCGTCTTGACCTTGGTGTCGTAGTCGGTCCAGTTGATGGTGGAGACCTCGACCGTGATCGTCGGGTTCTGCGCGTGGAACGCGTCGGCGATCTGCTGCCAATACTTCTGGGTGGTGTCGGCCGGGCCGGTGCCGTAGTCGGCGCCGACAAGCTTGAGGGTGACCGACCCGTCGGATGAGGACTCTCCCGAAGAACCACAGCCGGAGATCAGGAGTGCCGCTGCGGTGGCAGCGGCGAGCGCCACGCCCAGACGTCGATTCATCTATGCCTCTTCCCGTGTTGGAAGCCGTGAGAGCGCATGAGTTTTTATGACGCGAAAGCGCCAGAGTCAGTCAAGATATTGCAGACCCTAGGGGCCGACGGCCAGGGCGTCAAGGCTGCCGGCGACAAGTTGAGCCTTGACCTCAGCTGAAGGTTGCAGGAAGTTGCATCGACCCTCTTGACGGCGTCACGCCGCGTTCTTACTGTCGTCCCACATCGGACGTCAGATGTCTACCACAGTCGCGATGCCCTGACCATGCCCCGCTCGGTGCCACCCGCCCCCGCACTCCCCGACCCACGGAGGCCCGTAACCGATGAAGTTATCCGCCCGTTCCTGTCTCACCGCGATCCTGGTGGCCGCCGCCTGCCTCCAGATACCCACCGCCGCCCAGGCGGCCAACCCGGCGCCTCCGGTCGCGCCGGGCATCCGGCAATGGACCGGCGGCGAAGGCGCCTTCACCCTGACGACGTCCTCCCGCATCCTGGTGGACCCCGCACAGACCACCGCGCTGACCCCGGCGGCCGAAACCCTGCGCGCCGACCTCGGCGCGATCAGCGGCATCACCGTACCGATCGTCTCGTCGGCGACGCCCCGGGCCGGCGACATCCTGCTCAGCACGACCGGCGCCGACGCCGGCGTCGGCGCACAGGGCTACGTGATGGCCGTCGGCACGCACCTGGCGATCCGCGGGCCCGCGGCCGGCGTCTACTACGGCACGCAGGCGCTGCTGCAGATCATCAAGCAGAGCGCGACCCGGACCACCGTGCCGGCCGGCACGATCCGCGACTTTCCGCAGTTCCGCGAGCGCGGCGTGATGCTCGACGTCGGCCGGCACTACTACGACATGGACTACCTGGAGAACCTGCTCCGTCGCATGTCGTGGCTGCGCCTCAACACCCTGCACCTGCACTTCACCGAGTGGAACGGCTTCCGGCTGCGCAGCGACCGCTACCCCGGATTGGCCTCCGCCCAGTCCTACAGCAAGGCCGACCTGCGCCGGCTGCAGGACGTCGCCCGCAGGTACCACATCACCATCGTCCCGGAGATCGACCTGCCGGGTCACGCGACCGTGATGACCACCTACGACCCGACGATGCGCTTCTCCTGCCAGTCGATGAGCGTCGCGCCCTGGCCGGGCGGCGAGCTCGGCGGCTGGACGCTGAACCTGACAAGGCAGAACGCCCGGGACTTCGCCATGAACCTGCTGGACGAGTTCGTGCCGCTGTTCGACGGCCCGTACTTCCACATCGGTGGCGACGAGTACCAGAACGACGCCGCAAAGAACGCCTGCCCCGAGCTGGTGGACTACGCCCGCAGCCGTGGCTTCCCGTACCCGGGTGACGTCTTCACCGAGTTCATGAACCTGATGAACGACAAGGTGCGGTCGTACGGCAAGACCACCCAGATGTGGAACTGGTGGGAGACCAACGGCCAGCAGACCAGCATCAAGCCGTCCACGCAGATCGTGCTCACGCCGTACACCGGCACACTGAGCTACTTCTACAACCTCGGCTACACGGTGTCGGCCATCCCGGAGAACACCCTGTACGTGACGCCGGGCCTCAACCTGTTCGTCAACTCCAAGAACGTCTACGAGAACTGGGTGCCGGACACCAACGCCAAGGTCAACGGCTATCGGATGGCCCGTTGGTCCGACCAGCGCGAGTTCCAGACCGACGAGTGGTTCGACCAGTACGCGACCCGGCCCATGGAGGTTCTCGCCGAGCGGGTGTGGGGCGGCCCTCGATCAGCCACAGTGGAGGCGTACTTCGCGCGGGTGGACGCGATCGGGGACGCGCCCGGCGTGCCGACGGTGACCCAGCTCAACGACGACCAGCTCCAGTACGCGGGCACGTGGAACCGCAGCACCGGCGGCGCCCGGCAGTTCCAGGGCGACGACCGTTACAGCAGCACTGCGGGCAGCACCGCCGAACTGCGGTTCACCGGCACCAAGGTCAAACTGTTCGGGGCGCGGGCCGCGAACCACGGGCGGGCCGGCATCTCGATCGACGGCGGCCCGGAGACCGTTGTCGACCTGTACTCCGCCACCCGGATGGACCAGGCCCAGCTGTTCACCAGCGGTCCACTGGCGCAGGGCCAGCACACCCTGCGCGTCCGGGTGCTGAACACTCGCAACGCCGCCTCGACCGGCACCGCGGTCGCAGTGGACAAGGCCGAGGTGTCCTCCATCGCCGTGCAGGCCGGCGCCTTCGACCCGGCGGTGGAGTACCGCATCCTCAACCGCAACAGCGGCAAGGCGCTCGAGGTGCCGGCCGGTGCCGGGGACGGCGGCCACGCCATCCAGTGGACGAACAACGGCGCCCTGCACCAGCGCTGGACCCTCACCGACGCCGGCAACGGCTACTACCGCATCGCCAACCGCAGCAGCGGCAAGGTACTGGACGTGTTCGGCAGCCAGACGGCGGACGGCACGGACGTCATCCAGTGGGCCTGGACCGGCAACGACAACCAGCTCTGGAGCATCGTTCCGGAGGGCAGCTACCACCGGATCGTCAATCGAGCTACCGGCAAGGCGCTCACCGTGGCGGGTTCCGACCTGACCGACGGCGCGGACGTCGTGCAGTCGACCTACACCGGAGGGAACCACCAGCAATGGACACTCACCCGATGAAACGGACAGGTAGTTTCATCATCGCCGGGCTGATGCTCGTGCTCGGCATGTTGATACCGTCGTCGGCCGCGCAGGCGGCGACCGCAACGACCGTGAACTATGCGGTCAACCAGGCCTTCGACGGCAGCAGCACCTTCGTCGACCGGTCCGCCGATGTGTCCCGGGTGGCCGGGCTGACGCACGGCAGCATCGCCGTCCGGTTCCGGACCTCGAGTCCGGCCACGGCGAAGACGCTGTTGAGCGCATCGCACACCGCGGACGAGTCCAGCAACATCTCGCTGACCGTCAACGGTGGGACGGTGTACTTCGAGAACCGGGAGAACGGCGTCAACGCCACCCGGCTGAACTCGTCGGGCGGACCGTTCAACGACGGTCGCTGGCACGTCGCCATCGTCACCGTCGGCGCCGGGGGCACCCGGCTGTACGTCGACGGCACGCTGCGGGCGTCGGACCCGTCGACGCGGTTCTTCTCGAACGTCACCGGCCTCAACGGCATGTGGATCGGCCGCAACGTCGACTCGCGGGGCGCTGAGTGGCACTACAACGGCGACATCGACTTCGTCCGGGTGTACGGCACGCCGCTGCCGGCCGGCGAGATCAGCGACCTCAGCATGCGCATCGACTACACGATCCCGTTCCTGGACCTCAAGGACGACACCGCCCGCCAGGTACTCACCGACCGCCAGGCCGGGCAGTACCTCGGTCAGCCCGACTCGGTGCTGCTCGACGACGGCCGGACGATCTTCACCGTGTACCCGCGCGGCCACGGCGTCGGCCCGGTGGTGCTCAAGCGCAGTGACGACGGCGGCCGTACCTGGTCGGGCCGGCTGCCCACCCCGGCGAGCTGGGACACCAGCCAGGAGACACCGACGCTCTACAAGGTGGCCACACCGGCCGGCCGCAACCGCCTGCTGCTGGTCAGCGGACTGCCGCGCAGCCCCGGCGGCTTCAAGACCGCGTTCTCCGACGACAACGGCGCGTCCTGGTCGGAGTTCACCCACCACTTCGCCGACTCCGGCTTCAACGGCTGGGTCGCGCACGCCGCCCTGACCCGGCTGAAGAGGGCCGACGGGTCCTGGGACTTCCGGTACATGGGCGTCTTCCACGACGGCGCGTACGACAACTGGAAGACCTACCTGACCTTCGACGCCGCGGGCAACGCCGTCTGGAGCACACCTACCCGGCTGCTCGCACCGCACAACGCCATCGAGAAGTTCGCCGGCCTGTGCGAGATCGAGATCATCCGCTCCCCCGACGGGCGCCAGCTGGCGCTGCTCGCCCGCGCACAGCACAAGAGAACCAACGCCATGGTCGCGTTCTCCGACGACGAGGGCAACACCTGGACCGAGCCGCGCGAGATGCAGGGCGCCCTGATGGGCGAACGGCACGCCGCGACGTACGACCCGGCGAGCGGCAGGCTCGTCATCACCTTCCGCGAGATCATCCGCAACAGCGTCAGCAACACCGGCGCGTGGCTCGCCGGCGACTGGGTGGCGTGGGTCGGAACCTATGACGACCTGGTCAACTCCCGCGAGGGCCAGTACCGGGTCCGGCTGATGGAGGACTTCACACCCTCGGCGCGAAGCGGCGACACCGGCTACGCCGGCAACGTCGTCCTGCCCGACGGTACTTTCGTCCTCACCTCCTACGGCTACTTCGACCGGACCGACACCAGCAACCCGTACATCATGACTGTCCGGTTCACGCTCGCCGAGCTCGACGCCCGAAACGGCTCGTTCGACCCGAACGCCTCCTACGCGATCAGGAACCGGACGAGCGGCAAGGTCATGGAGGTCGCGGTCAGCGCGCCCGGCGACGGCGGCGACGCCGTGCAGTGGACCGACAACGGTGGCGCGCACCAGCGATGGTCGATCATCCCCACCGGCGACGGGTACCACCGCATCATCAACCGCCGCAGCGGCCGGGCACTCGACGTCACCGGCAGCTCCACCGCGGACGGCGCCGACGTGATCCAGTGGACCTCGACCGGCCGGGCGAACCAGCAGTGGCGGATCACCCGGTCCGGCGCGCACTACGTCATCACGAACCGCAACAGTGGCCTGCCACTGGACCTTCTCGGCCCGGTAGCGAGCGACGGGACGGACATCGTCCAGCGGACCGCCAACGGCGGAACCGGTCAGCAGTGGTCCATCTCGTGAGCTAGGTGACTGGTGTTGAACGATGGCCGCCACTTCGTGGCGGCCATCGTTCTTCATCTATTGACGTTGCCGACGGCGCGACGGCGGTCGGCACGAACTTTGGTCCTCAGGCGCCGGAACGGTCAGCCGATCACCCACCGCTGGAGCGTGCTGCCGGTGTCCGGCTGCTGAGTGACCGGGGCGCCGTCGGTCAGGGAACCCGCGGTGAGCAGGAGGCCGCTGCGGACAGAGGCCATCGTGTAGGCGCCGTCGGCTCGCGGGGTCATCCGCCACCGCTGGTTGGTGCCGCCGGTGCAGGTCCACTGGATGATCCGGGCGCCGGCGGTGGTGACGCCGCCCTCGACGTCGGCGCACAGCCCCGACTCGCGGTTGGCAAGGGTGTAGGAGCCGTCGCTCTGCTGGGTGAGGACCCAGCTCTGGTTCGCGCCGCCGTTGGTGGCGTACGTGATGAGCTGGGTGCCGGCGACGGTGCTGTGCCCGGGGTTGTCGAGCGCCTTTCCCGAGACGGTGAGGGTGCGGGCGCCGCTCGGTGCGTCGCCAGTGGCGGTGATGGTGAGGGTCTGCTCGCCGGCCGTGCGCCCGGCGCCCACGATGGTTCCGCTGGTGTCGGTCCAGGCGCGGACGGGAGTGGTCTCGGCGAGCCGGCCGGCCGTGGCGGAGAGGCCGATGACCAAACCGCTGTGCCGGTTCACCAGGCGGTACGTGCCCCCGTTCGGCACGATCCACCACTGTTGCCCGACGGCCGCCGTGCCGGCGCCGGGAGCGGTGACGGTGGGCGCGGTCCCCCAGGCACGGCCGGCCGGGGTGCCGGGCACGCCGAGCAGGTTGCCGGTGGCGGCGTTGGCTATCCGGTAGGCGCCGTCGCCGGTCGTGGTGAATCGCCAGGCGTCCAGGCCTGTTCCGGTGGCGCCGGCCGACGAGGTGGTGGCGGAGCCGCCGGCGACCTGGGCCAGGACACGGCCGTTGCCATTGGCGATCCGGTAGGTCCTGGCGGGGTCGAAGGGCACGACCGCGGGGATCGAGCCGGTGATGGTGACGTTGATGTATTCGCCGGAGGCGCCGCCCGAGCACCCGAAGGAACAGTAGGAGCGGAAGCTCTTGCCGACGATCCGCGAGCTGGTCTTGCTGGTGCTGTCGAGGAACCACCGGTACCACGACGCGTTGCGGTAGCTGCCGGTGTCGCCGATCAGCGTCCACTTCTGCGTGGCGAGGTTGTCGGTGGCGTAGAACTGCTGCGGCGCGTTGCCGGACTGGTCGACCGCCTGCGGCTGACCGATGTAGAGGCCCAGGTGCGCGTTGTAGGTGATGTCCATGACGAACAGCGGCGAGGTGGGCGGGGTGGTGCCGGCCGCGACCTGCTGGTCGACGGTGCCGGGGGTGGTCGGCTTGTATTCCTTGTCGACGGCGACGTAGCCGGTCGGCGCGGTCGACGTGACCGGCATCAGGGTGCTTTCCCGGCCGCCGACTCCGGGTTCCGACCAGGCCCCGTTGTACCACTTGCGCCAGGAGCCGGGCGCCATCTTGCCCGCGATGGGCGCCCGGGCGACGTGCCCGTAGAACGCCTTCCAGCCGCCGTACTTGTCGACGATGCGCGAGCCGTAGAAGGCGTAGAAGTAGCCCGACGCGGCGTCGACGTACAGGCGCTGATCGCCGTCACCGTAGTGGTAGGTCTGCTGCGGGAAGGCCACGTTGTCGCCCCGGTCTGTGCTGTACGGCGACGTGATGACGTGGTCCCTGATGGTCCAGGTGCGGCCCTGGTCGGTGGAGACGGCGTAGTCGATGCCGTCGTAGTGGATGCCGTCGCCGAAGGGCTGCGGGGTGAACTCGTTGTGGACCAGCCCGTACCAGTGGCCGGTGTCCGGGTCCACCCAGACGCCGGACAGCACGCAGAAGTTGCGCTGCGAGTAACCCGAGCCGCTGGGCGCGTACGTCGACTCCACACCGGTGGGGCTGTTGTTGCACAGCGTCGTGGTGTCCGGGTTGGTCCCGGCGTCGCTGATGGCGGCTCGCGGCGCCGAGTCGAAGTCGGCGCCGGTGTAGAAGCTCCACGAGCGACCGTCGTTCGGTCCGTACAGCGAGTGGGACTGCTGGTAGTAGAAGGTGCCGTCCTTGTCGATGAACGGGAAGGCCGGAGTGTCGTCCGGGCGGGTCCATGACGATCTGCTGTCGACGCTGACGGTGAACGAGCCGGGCACTGCCGCCGACGCTGCCGAAGCGGTCAGCGGGGCGCTGGTCAAGATCAGGGCGACGGTCAATGTCACGCGGGCTGACGGTCCGTGGCGATGACGCATGAGACCTCCCTCTGGCGGAGCGCTCAGCATGGCAGGAATTGATACCCATAACAACCACTGCCATCGATTGAAGCGCAACCCGGGGCCGCAGATCATGTTACCCATGCCATAGGTGGCCGGGCATCGCCCCGTTACCTTTTGACCGTCCCAGCTGGACTCTCGGTCACCCGGCGGCATGGGGAGGAATGATCGATCAAGGGTCGATGCCGCCGCCCCGCACGTTGAAGATCAAGTCAGACCTGTACGACGTTCACGCCGGCCTGCTCGATGAGTTGCACCGCGTCCTGGTCCGCCGCCTTGTCGGTGATCAGGGTGTCGACGTTGCCCAGCGGGCAGATCCGGTTGAACGTCCGGCGGCCGATCTTCGAGGAGTCCGCCACCACGATCGTCCGGGCAGCGCTGGTCACCATGATCTGGTTGATCGCCGCCTCGCTGTCGTTGTGCGCGCTGGCGCCGTGCTGGTGGTCGATCGCGTCCACGCCGAGGACCACCAGGTCCAGCGCCACCGAGGTGAGCATCGTCTCGGCGATCCGGCCGACCAGCTCGTACGACTGAGGGCGAGCCGTGCCTCCGGTCAGCACCACCCGAAGGTGCGGCCGCACGATGAGCTCGTTGGCGATGTTCAGCGCGTTGGTCACCACGGTGACCGCGGGCGCCTGCCCGTTCGGGTCGGTCCGCAGCGCGAGCGCCCGGGCCACCTCGGTCGTCGTGGTACCCCCGTTGAGCCCCACGGTGGCTCCGGCCGGGATCAGGTCCGCAGCGGCCGCCGCGATGCGATGCTTCTCCGGCGCCTGCCGGACGGCCTTGTAGCGCAACGGCAGGTCGTAGGAGACGCTGCTGGCGACGACCCCGCCACGGGTGCGGGTGACCAGCTGCTGGGTGGCCAGCTCGTCGAAGTCCCGCCGGATGGTCGCCGCGCTCACGCCCAGCTCCCGGGCGGTGGACTCGATGTCGAGCTGGCCGGCGGCCGCCACCATCTCCAGGAGCCGGTGCCACCGCTCGTGCTGATTCACGTTTCACTCCGGTCCTCGGGCCTGCGTATGCAGCCATCCTTGCATCCTCGATGCAACGTCTGTACGGCACCGTAGCTGCTTCCGCCCCTTCAACCCCCCATGTTCAGGCCGATCGATGACAAAAAATGCAACTAAATTGCCTCTGTATTTCATTTGCAGTCACGCCGAGGACCCGAGCCTGCTCGGGTTGGGCGATCTGGTGTTGATGCAGGCTGAGCGGCGGCAACCGCGTGCAGGCCGGCTTGCAGCGCGGTCTGGCCCGCGACGGCATCGCCGACAACTTCGTGCAAGTGCGACCACGGCGCAGTCACGCGGTGTTGGAGATCCGGCTGCCGCGCAGCGACGACACCAGTGCCCTGTTGGATGCTTCCGGCCTCGACGTCTTGTCGGACGCGGCGCGGTGGAGCCGACACAGGATGAGCGTCAACTCAGCCCACATCGCCGCGCACCAGAAGCTGCTACTGGACCTGATCCGGCAAGCGGCCGGAACTCCAGCGCCAGACAACGACTGACGTCGCGCACAAGCGCTGCCTTCTTCGGCTGGCCTGGGGCTGCCGCCGGCCGGACTGGATTCGCCGGGTGACGCACTAGCCGCAGGGGCGCCGACATGCATTTCGTCGACGCGGTCAAGCAGCTCGACCAGCGTTCACTGCCGACGTCTGGTGGCTAGCGCGCCATCGGACGCCCGATCCTCCGTCAACGGCCGGC
This sequence comes from Micromonospora sp. AMSO1212t, assembly GCF_008868145.1. Lineage (NCBI taxonomy): Bacteria > Bacillati > Actinomycetota > Actinomycetes > Micromonosporales > Micromonosporaceae > Micromonospora > Micromonospora sp. AMSO1212t. The sequence goes on along the minus strand of NZ_WBKS01000008.1, from coordinate 6,948 downwards.
CAGGCGAGCGAGGTCGCCCGGATCGCCAGCCGATTCGAATCACTTGAGGAGTAGGGCCGGGATGCCGTCACGGACCGGGGCCACTGTCCGACCCGGAGGTACCCCGCACCACCACCCCGCTCCGGCCGAACCTGAGGGCGTTCGGCGCGCAGGGTGTCACCGAGATGCTGCGGAGACGCTGACGCTGTCGAATTAAAGCCTCCGCGGCGCCTCGCGAGCGTCGTCGCGGACGCGTTGTGCCTCGTCCCGCCCGGTGTCGCGCACCGTGGCCGCGCCTTCCGCCGCCGCTGACCGGACCGCTTCTGTGGCATGCTGGGTAGGCTCGCGTAGATTGTCCTGCACTTGGTGCGCCATCCCGCCGGCACGCTGCTTGATCTGGTCGGAATGCTCCATGACCTGGTGCTTCGCCCGTTCGGCGAGATCGTGTTCCTTTCGAGTGGAAGGCGCGAGGGACGCGGCGAGCAGGCCAACACCAAAGGCGACGAGACCTGCGGCGAGCGGGTTGCTCTCGGCGCGCTCACGCGAGGCGTGCCCGAGCGCCTGACCGCGGTGCCCGACGGAGGACATCGCGCCGGCCGCCTGGTGGGCGCGGCCGGACGTCATCTCGACGCCGTGCTGGGCCATGCCGGACATGCGCTGACCCATCGCGGCGCTCTGGTGCCGGGTGCTGTGCCCGGCGTGACGTGCGGTTCCCATGACACGGTCGAGGAGCCTGCTGAGTCCGGAGCGGGCGCGGTACACCTGTGTGCCGGCCAGCCGGCGAGGACTGGCCTTGTAGGCCAGCGCGTCGACGTCGTTGCTCAGGTCGGTCCTGGTCGTCTCGATGTCGTGTCGGATCCGGTCTGGGTCGTTGGACATGACACTCCCTCGGGTTCAGCGGCCTCTGGCCGCGTCCGGTATTTCGCGCGCCGTCTGTTTGGTGCGCGACAGCGTGCGTATCGAACGCATCTGTCCGCGCGCTCGCGAAGCGAGCACGGCACCGATGACGGCCCAGATCACGGCTACGATCAGCGCCGCCCATCCCTGGTCCATCACGTTGGACAGGCCCCACCACAGGGCGTGGGACAGGAACAGCAACGTGATAAGGGCCGCGATCCCGGCGGCGGCGAACATGGCCGCGACGGTGCCGATGGTGCGCACCTCCTCGCGTACCTCGGCCTTGGCCAGGTCGATCTCCTGCCGGAGCAGAAGCGAGAAGTTCCGGGTTGCGTCGGCGAGGAGTTCGCCGACGGAGGACTGCGCCCGCTCCGGGCGGTCGGCGTCCGACGGCGTGCTCACGGCCCGACCTCGGTGCCGCTGGGGCCGTGCCGCAGCGGCGCGGCCGTGCCTGTCGAAGGCGGCACGCGCAGGGCCTTCTCCGCGTCGGCGCCCCCGCTCGGCGGTGTGCCGTCCCCATCCGACGCACCGCCTGTTAGTGCGCGGGTGAGCCGTCCGGCGAGCACTCCGGCGATCGCGGCGCCTGCGAGGAAGGTGCCGGGGTGCCGGCTGGCATAGTCGCGGGCCTCTCGTACCAGGTCGCCCGGCTCTCGGGCGCCGAGCCACCCGGCGGCCTGATCGGCGATGTCGGCCCCGCGGCGCACGACCTGCGCGGCGAGGCCGTTCTGGTCGTCACCCTCGTCGGCCATGGACCGCAACTGCGTACCGAGGCTGCGTAGGCTCTCGGCGGCTCGTTGCTGCTGTTCCTGAGCCTGGGTCTGGACCTGCCGAGACACATCCGTGACCAGGTCGCGCACCTGCTGTCCGCTCTGCGACGCCACCTGCGTGCCCTGCTCGGCAACTTCGTGAGCGAGGTGTCCTGCGGCCTGCTTAGTCTCCTGACCGAGCCGTGCGGCCTCCCGACGGGCGCCCTGAGCGGTGCCACCTCCGCTCGCGGATGGCGCGGACCCTGAATCCATACTCGAAGTCATCCCTATGTCCCCTCTTCGGCCCGTCGGGCAGGAGGACGGGCAGCACGGCTTACCCGCGGGAACGTGGCGTAATCCCCGCCGCACGCAATGGCCGGCTCCGGCCCACCGATCCGGCCCGGACCGTCACGACTTCGGGTGGCTGCCGTCGTTTTCGTCCCCGGTGCGACAGCGGGGATCGACAATCGCGGCATGAGAGCAAAGAGGCCCCAGAGGCGGCGAACAACGATGATCTCGGCACGTCAGCGCTGGACGCTAGCGGCGTTGGCCCTGACGGCGGTCGCGGGGGCCGCGGTCCTCCGACGGCGCCGCGACTCCGCCGCCGAGCGTCTGGAGCTCGGCGGTACTTCCGGAGCCCTTGGGACGCACGGCGCCGCTGCGGATCGCCGCGCGGAGACGTCGTCGATGCTCGCGACCTGAGCGCACTCCCGCGCACGTAGGGGGATCGCGCACGGCCCTGTGGCGGGCGGTGCCGGAACGGCCGGGGTCTTGTGGCGCCGAGCGAGACCGCTGTTGGTTCTTGTCAGGGTGAGAGGCCGGCCGGCCGTTCCAGTCGGCGAGGGTGGGGTTGCGGCGTAGACGGGATAGTAGCTGCCTCGCCAGCGGGGGCTGTCGGGTCGGACCGGGGTGGAGCCGACGATGTCGACGTTCACCTCCGGCTCGCCTGTCTCGACCACCGGCCGCACGACGGTTCCGATTGACCTCGGTATGCCGGCAGGAGGCCGAACACGAGTCGGTCGACGTGCGCGTCGGCGGGTAGACCACTGATCTCGGCGGCTCTCTGGTTTCACCAGGATGAAACGCTGTTCGGCGTCGAGCACGCTCACGGCGACCGGCAGGTGCACCAGTACGGTCCGCAGCAGTTCACTGGTCGATGCCCCGAGACCCGGTTCGCTCGGTCAGGGTGCCCAGCAGGGGCAGCGGGTCGGAGTGGTGTTCGTGCGCCGGGTCTGACATCGGAAGCTGCCCTCCTACCCGCCGTCGAAAGTGTCGTGCCGCCGACGCACCGCGCACCAACCGCTGGCGCGCTGGTCGGGCACCGCCTCTACGACCGCACTGCCATCGAAGTGGCCGCGAACCAGCGCGACCACCGTGCCGTCGCGATCGCGGTGATGCATCACTACCCGGCGGAGTCGACACGTACACCCTCGCTCAGCCTCCGTGGCAACAACCGCCGGCCGGCACCAACCTGAACGCGCAGGACGGCACAGCCGCCGTGGCTCATGTCGTTTCAGATCACATGGAGCCGCCGCGCACACGACGCCGGCCGCCCCCGCACGAGTCGGGGACGGCCGGGCGGGGGCGGGGTCAGGCGAGCGGCTTGCCGCCGGTGACGCCGAGCACCTCGCCGGTGACGTAGCTGGATTCCTGGGAGGCAAAGAAGACGTACGCCGGGGCCAGTTCGGCCGGCTGCCCGGCGCGGCCGAGGGGGACGTCCTTGCCGAACGACTCGACCTTCTCCTCGGCCATGGTGGCGGGGATGAGCGGGGTCCAGACCGGACCTGGCGCGACCGCGTTGACCCGGATGCCCTTCTCCGCCAGGCCCTGGCCGAGACCCTTGGTGAAGGCGATGATGCCGGCCTTCGTGGTGGCGTAGTCGAGCAGGTCCGGCGAGGGCTGGTAGCCCTGGATCGACGCGGTGTTGATGATCGTGGAGCCCGGCGCCAGGTGCGGTACGGCCGCCTTGGAGAGCCAGAACATCGCGTACAGATTTGTCTTGAGGACCCGGTCGAACTGCTCGGTGGTGATGTCGGTGATGCCGTTCGGCTGGGACATCTGGTAGGCCGCGTTGTTGACCAGGATGTCCAAGCCGCCCAGCTCGCTCACCGCCCGCGAGATGATCTCTTCGCAGTGCGCCTCGTCGCGAATGTCGCCGGGTACCGTGACCGCCTTGCGGCCGGCTTTCTCGACCAGCTGCGCGGTCTGTCGGGCGTCGTCCTCCTCCTCCTCCTCCTCCTCCGGGAGGTACGTGATGAGCACATCGGCGCCCTCGCGGGCAAAAGCGATCGCGACGGCGCGGCCGATGCCGGAGTCACCGCCGGTGATCACGGCGCGCTTGCCGGTCAGCCGGCCGGTGCCCTGGTAGCTCTCCTCGCCGTGGTCCGGTTTGTCGGGCATCTCCCCGGTGGTCCCGGGGGCAGACTGCTGGCCGCCGGTCTGCTCGTTGGGCCCGCGGTACTGGTCCTTAGGGTCTTGCTCCTGGTACTGGTTGTCGCTCAACGTCTCCCTTTCGGTTCAGCTCTTCGACGGCTTGCGGATGGCGTCGCGGACCCGGTCGACGACCGCGAGCGCGGGGCCGGCGGCCAGGTTTCCCTTGGCCGACTGGGCGCTGGGGTGCGGCCGGGTCGGCGCGGTCGCCTCCGCGGCCCGGACCGCGGTCGCGAGGCTGCGCAGCCGGTCCGCCGGGACGTGCTGGCGCAGGTGGGGGAACTCGTATCGTTCCTCGTAGCGGGAGTGGGTGAGCACGGCGTCGCGCAGCAGCACGATGCCGGTGTCGAAGCCGCCGGCGTCCACGCCGCCGGCGATCAACGTCTGCAACGTCTCCTTGGCCTGCCGTTCCTCGGCGAGCCGTTCGTCGACCATCGCGTCGCCGCCGGAGCCGGGCAGCGTTCGGGCGAGTGGGTGGATGACCTCCTCCTCGGCGGTCTCGTGCGCGGCGAGCAGCTTCACCAGGTCGTCGAAGGCGTCCCGGCGGGTGTCGCCGGTGCCACCGATGACCAGCAGGAAAAGCCGCTCGATCTCGGCGTGCTGGGCGAGCAGCAGGTCGACCACGTCCTCCTGCGGACCCGGGCTGGCCGGGGCGTCGGTGTCAGGCATGGGTGCCTCCGTCGGCGCGAAGCCGCTCCACCGGGTGCGGGCCCTCGGTCTCGATGCGGTACTCGTCGCCGAAGCGCTCCCGGTGCATGTCGATCACCTGCTCGCTCGGCGGCTGCTGGCCGTCGTGCAGCTGCTGCTGCATCCACTCGAAGCGCTCGTGGGCCTCGGTGACGTAGCCCTCGCCGAGCTTGGTCAGGCCGACCGTCTCGGCCAGCAGGTGCCGCAGGTACTGCTTGTTCGGCTCGAACGTCAGCGGCTCGGGCAGGCCGGCGCTGCCGACAATCTCCTCGGGCTCCCGGCCGTCGTGGCGACGCAGCAGGTCGGCGGCCTGCTGCAGGTGGGCCAGCTCCATCTGCAGGTGCAGCTCCCAGATCGCCTTGACCTTTGGGTCGCTCTCCTGTTGCAGGAAGGAGTAGTAGAGCCAGCACTCGTTGTACTCGTGGGTGAGCAGCCGCTCCCACCAGTTCTCACCCGGATCGAGCAGCGACTCATAGTGAGTGACGTGCTCCTGCTCGATCAGGCTGATCTCCTGGTAGAGCTGGCGGGCGATCGGCTCCATGTACTGCGGGCCGACGTTCATGTAGTAGAACATCACCTGCTGCTCGGCCGAGAGGATCGTCAGCGCGTGCAACTTCGAGCGCGGGTCCACCGAGTTACGGTCGTACGGCGTGCGGACCTCGTCGAACGGGTGCCGGTGCTCCTGCACGGTGGGCCGCCCGGGCATCACCTCGGTCAGCCCGTCGACGATTTTCTCCGCCTTGCGACGCTCGACCATCTCGTACAGGTTGGCGTAGCGGTACAGGTGGTCGAAGTCCTCCAACACACCGAACTCGTACGCCCGCTTCAAGTACGGGTCCGGCTCGTGCCGGGCCACCCAGGCGGTGAGGTCGACGGCGACCTGCTCGTATCCCAGCGTCGTCTCCAGCACGCTGGCCACCCCGGGCAGCAGCCAGTTCACCACCCGCTGCTGCTGGCTCTCCACGTACCGCACGTACGCGAGCTGCCGGCGGACCTCCTGGTCGGGGCAGTTGCGGGCGAACTGGTGCTGGAAGTTGATCGCCTCGACCTCGATGCCGTTCATCGTGATGATCCGGCATCGGGTGTACGGGTCGACGGCCTCAGGGTCGATCGGCTCGACATCAAGCTCGCGCCAGTTGCGGATCTGGCTCTCCAGCGGGATTCCCTTGTGATCCAACGGATTGAACATGGCACTCCTTCGTTGGGTGTTGTTGCGGTCTCCACCCGAGGGCATGAGCAGGTGGGCCGGCGCTCGCCGAGCCCCGCCACCCTGCACGCCGCACGAACGGCGCCGGCAGTCGCGTGGGCCGGGTATCCCCTTGCCGACATGGCACCTCCGCTCTCCGTGAACGGCCCACCCGCGTTACGCGAAACAGCAGGGGAGGGCCCGGAAGGGCGCTGTCTTGACCCGTTCGTCCCCTCTACCCGACCCGGGCGACCTGACACCTTCCCGGCGCTTTCCGACCTATAGGTGCAGGCGTACACCCGGCTGGGCGTGCCGGGCGGAAACCGCGTGTTCGCCCCGACGTCGGCGGGGGTACGTCAAGGACCGGCGCATACGGCCGCTACGGCGGCATTCGGCGCTTCCCGGTGGGTCACCCGGACTTCCGTGAAGAGAGATGTCTTCTCGATGCCCCCGGCATCCGCGTCCAGCGACAGCGGACCTGACGGTCCTTCCTCCCTGGGCGCACCCCGATAACCAGGAGCTGTTCATGACCTCGTCCCCCACTGCCACCGCCCGGCGCGACACCAACGCCACCGAGTCGCACCGCGTCCACGGCGAGACGAAGCCCGCCTACAAGACCACCGAGTTCGTCGTGTACGTGGTCATGGACCACGGCGTGCTCAATCGCCTCCCTCGTGGTCGACGACAACGGCAACGGCGACAACGGCAGCGGCGGTGACTTCTTCCGCGCCGACCGCGCCTGCTCTACGTCACCATGCTGACCATCGGCTACATGGTCAGCCGCGGCATGGCCAAGGCCCGCAGCCGCTCCACCCACAACGCCTGATCCCAAGCACGACATCGCCGCCCGGTCGCCATCCGCACGACCGGGCGGTGCTGCGTCTCGGCACGTCTCTTAGGGCGTGTCCTGTCGATCATGGGAGCCAGATGACGGCAGCGATCAGGACGAGGCCGGCTCGGTAGAGGGATGCGCGTTTGGCGTATCGCGTTGCCAGGTCACGCCACTGCTTGAGCCGGTTGAAG